>CAIUAC010000834.1 GCA_903896985.1 uncultured Sandaracinus sp. | reverse complement strand
TATTCGCCCTCGACCCAGCCGGCGAGCCGCCGATTGAGCGCGTCGAGAGTCAGCGACGCGACCGACTCGAGCGTCGGCATGAGCTGCAAGCGCACCGTGCGAAACCACCGCTCCATCTTGCCCTTGCCCTGCGGCGAGCGCGGCGTCGCGTGGATGAGCGCGATGCCGAGCTTCGCGCACACGAGCGCGAGATGGTGCGAGCGAAACGCCGAGCCGTTGTCGACGTAGAGGCGCTTGGGAAGTCCGCGCCGACGAATCGCGTGCTCGAGCGCGGGGAGGTACGCGGCGGTGGCCTCGGTGAGCGCGAAGACCGCGTGCGGGATCAGCCGCGTCGCGTCGTCGATGAAGGCGATGAGGTACGTCTGCCGCAGCCGCCCGCCGATGCGCAGCTTCGGTCCGTACATCACGTCGCTCATCCACATCTCGTTCGCATCCTCGTACTCGAAGCGACGACGGTCCTTGCTCGTGCCGTCGTCCTTGCGGCGCCGGGTCAGCCCGCGGCGCGCGAGCAGGCGATGCACGGTCGAGAGCGGCAGCTCGATCTCGCTCGTCACGATCGCGCTGTGCTTCTGTCGCGCCTCCCTGATCACGAGCGGAATCGAGAGGTCGGGGGTCGCGTCCTTGATCTCGCAGAGCACATCGACAACGCGCGCCGGGATCGCGCGCGCGGCGCCGAGGTCGCTGCGCACCTTGGGCACGAGCGCGTCGAAGCCGCCGCGCCGGTAGTCGCTCAGCCAGCCTCGCATCGTCTCGACGGCGACGTGACGGCGCAGCGTGCCGGGGATCTCGTACTCGCGAGCGGCCTTGTTCTCGAGCAGCTTGTAGAGGCCGCGATGGCCGAGCGGCAGCTGCACGAGGTCAGCGATCGTGCCGTAGCGAAAGAGCGCGACTTGCTGTCGGCGCTCCACGTCGGTGGCGAGCATCGGGTCGATTGGGGGCGTCATCGGTCACTCCTGGGGTGTGCCGATCGGTCAGTCCGATCTGGCGAAGCACACCCTCGCGGAGCGCCGCTCGGCGCACAGTCCCCAGGTCGTGTGGGTGCTCGAAAACGCCGTGATTCACCTCGCCGCGCGAGCGCGCAGACCAAGCGGAGGAGAGAGCGAATGCAGGTGCTCTTTCGCGAGCGAGCGAAGCGTCACGAGCACCCGCGTGACGCCGAGCCGAGCGCGGAGCGCGCCGAGCGTCGGCCGGCAACCAGCGAGCGCGGGCAGCAGCGTCACGAGCGCGAGCAGCGCGGCCCTGAGCGGACCGAGCCGCCGCCGCACCCAGCGCATCGCGCTGATGCTCGTGACCGCATGCGCATCGTCCGCGGGCCGCGCGACCTCTGCCGCTTCGACGACGCTCGCTGCCTGCTCGACGACGTCGAGCACCGCCTCGAGCTCGTCGAGCGTGCCCGGCAACCGCGCCGCGAGAAATGCGGGCAACAAACTGATCGACGCGCGCTCCACCGGACACCAGAAGCGCGCGACCCGCGCCCCGGCCGGATGCACGCGAGCGTAGCTCCCGTGGCCCGTCGCCCCGCAGCCGCCCCCGGCGTGGAACGGACACTCGTCGAGAACCGCGCGCTCCCAGGCGCTCTCTGCTACATATTGCCCGTCGGCGACCGGCGGATCCCACGTCAGCTGCATGCGTCGACACGAGCCCGTGCGAGGACCAGTCGCGCGGGCTCACTCCTTCCGTCGGCCCGCACCCTCTCGCGCTC
>CAIUAC010000833.1 GCA_903896985.1 uncultured Sandaracinus sp. | reverse complement strand
CGCCTCGACGTTCTCGAGCACCCACGCGTAGAGCTTGCGCGCCTTTGCTTCGACGCTCGCGTGCTCGGAGCCGCGCAGGATCGTGCGCACGAGGCGCTCGGCGGAGGGGTCGCGCACGTCGCGGTCGGCGAGCACGTCGCGCATCCCGTCGACGAAGGCCTCCCACGAGGCGTTCATCGCGACGTTGATGCTCGGGATGAACTCGCGCGCCGCGACGGAGCCCGGCTCCGGCACGATCGGGCGACTCTCGTGCATCGTGAACGAGAGCACGCGGAGGTCGCCGTCGAAGTGCTCCTCGGCGCGCGGCGCGGGCCCGCGCGGATCGATGACGATCGGCATATCGCGGGGGACGATGTAGACCTGCGAGGTCGTGTCGAAGGGCACCTCGACGCTCTGGAAGTAGAAGCGATCGCCGATGAAGCCGCTGGGGAAGCTCGCGGGCGGGTCCTCGAGCATCACGTACTCGCTCTCGACGAAGTCGCCGACGGCGAGGGACGGCAGCGAGATCGTGTCTTTGCCCGCGATCTCGTCGGGCTCCATGCGCCGACCGTCCGCCTTGATCGTGTGGAGCGTCAGGATGCGCGCGCCGCCGGGCGGCTGGAACTCGCCGTGCTCGTTGACCGCCTCGTCGCTCTGCACGCGATAGATCTGGTGCACGAGGTGCATCGCGGAGCCGTCGGGGAAGACGCGCGTCGCGGCGTAGTCGAAGACGAGCACCTGCGGCTGCGTGTAGACGCGCCCCGAGGCGAGGAACGCCGTCAGGATCGCGGCGCCGTCCTTGCGGTACGGCGCGAGGTCGTCGAGGCCGCCGATCGCGCGGCGCACGCGGCGCAGCTCGCCCATCGAGGCGGGCTCGCGCGCGAGCGCCTCGTCGAGCACCTGCCGCGCCTGCACGGCGTCGCCCGCGGCGAGCAGTCGGTCCGCGCGGTTGAGCGGCGCGAACGGCGAGAGCGGGCTCTCGGCGGCGATCTCGCTGAGCTTGCGCTCGACCGCCGCGTCGTCGCCGCGCTGCTGCGCTAGCTCGAGCTCCGCCGTGAGGAAGCCGAGCTTGTTCTGGCGCGGCTCGAACGTGGCGAGGCGCGTGAGCTCCGTCGCGGCGGCGTCCCAGTGGCGCTGATCGAGGAGCTGCTGATAGCGGACGTTGGTGCGCGCGTCGCAGGCGATGAGCCCATCGGTCATGCCCCACGCCTCGGTGTGCCGGTCCCGGCGGCGAGCGGCGTCGTAGAGCCCGCGCTGCACGGCGCAGGCGCCCGGCACGGCGACGGCGGCGCGGCGAATGGCATCGTCGGCGTCGGACATCCAGCCCTTGGACTGATAGAGGTCGGCGAGCGTCAGGTAGAAGCCGAGGACGCCCGGGAAGCGGTCCGCGCCGATGCGCACGACGCCGATCGCCTCGACCGCGCGGCCATCCGCGGCGTCGAGGCGCGCCATCTGCAGCACGGGATACCAGAGGTTCGGATCGCGGCGCAGCGCGCGGCGCAGCATCGCGCGGGCGTCATCGCGACGCACCTCGCTCGGCACGAGCGGATCACCGAGCGCGATCGCCGCGCGCACGACGAGCCAGGGGGCGGTGGCGCCCTCGGCTGCTGCGATCGGCTGCGCGATCTCGCGTGCGGCGACGACGTCCCCGTGCGCGATCGCGAGCGTCGTCGCGAGGTACTGCTCGAGCGGGCGCCCCGCGAGGTCCGCGGGGAGGTGCGCGTCGTCCGCCGCGACGGCGGGCGAGATCGCGATGACGAGGATCGGGTTCGGATGCCGCGACGTGAGCTTGACCTCGAGCTCGTGCTCGCCCGCCGTCAGCTCGAGCGCGTGGAAGGTCGTGCGCGGCACGGGCTCGCTGCGCGCGTCGAGGCGCGCGACGCTCGCGCCGTCGACGAAGAGCTCGACGCTGTTCGGCGTCTCGAGCCGCACGATGTAGCGACCCGCGCGCGTGATCGTCGTGTGCGCCTCGGCGATGGTCGTACCGCCGCCGCCGACGGGCCCGCCGCCGAGGTTCGCACCGCAGCCGCGCGGCTCGATCGTGCGCGTCGGGCGCACGCCGCGGCCGGGGCCGAGGTCGTACGTCTCCGCGAGCGGACCGCGCCCCTGCGCAGGGAGCTGCGTGTCGAAGCCGAGCAGCTCCCGCGGGCCGAACGGACCGGCGACGCGCCACTCCGACGGGCAGCCCTGGCTCGCGGCGAGCGAGCGCACGGCGGCGAGGTCGCCTCGACGGTACGCGAGGTCGACGAGCTGCTCGGCGATCTCGTTGCGCGCGGCGGAGCTGAGCGTGCCGGGCGCCGCCTGCAGCGCCTCGAGCGCGGTGCGCAGCTGCGTGCGGCCGTCGGGCACGACCTCCATCATGTCCGCGACGGCCGTCAGGCACGCCTCGGCGATCGCCTGCGAGGTCGCGTCCGCGCCGGCGCTCGCGAGCTGCAGCGCCTTCACATAGTGGGTGAACGCGGTGTCGAGCTTGCCCGCGCCGTCGTCCTCGAGCCCGCGCAGGAACACGAGCCGCACATCGTCGGGCGCGAGCTGCAGGGCGTGGTCGAGCGCCGCCGCGACGTGCGTCGGATCACCGCCGTCCATCAGCGCCTCGGCGAGCGCGAGCTCCCGCTGCGCGTCCGCGTCGTTCGGTCGCGCAGCCGCGCGCGTGCGCACGTCGGCGATCGTCGGGCGATGGACCGTCGCGGTGTGCGCGCCGCCACAGCCCGCGAAGGCGAGGAGCGCGACGAGAGAGACCCAGCTCGCGCGGCTCATTGCGCACCTCCGCTCATGCCGATTCTCTGTCGCAAGATGACGTCTGCACGCTCAGCCCAATCCTTGAACGCGGGGTAGTCCGCCGCCGACACACGGTCGCGGCTGAGCTCGAGCTCGGTGCGCACCGTCAGCCCGCCCGGGCTCGGCTCGACCGTCACCTTGAGCTTGCCGAAGGGCGAGTTGGCCTCGCCGCCGACGGGCAGCTCCGTCACGCGCATCCCGGCGGGCACGCGCACGATCCTGCGCTCGAGGTAGGAGCTCGTGCTCCCGAGATCGAGCGAGTAGCGACGCGCGGGCGTCCGCGCGAGGGAGCGCACGAGGTCGCCGATGACGGAGACCTCGAGGCGCAGCTCGTTGCCGTCGCGACGGGCCAATTGCGGCACGCTCGCGCGGTAGCTGAAGTGGATCGGCGCCTCCCGATCCTCGAGGTTCGAGAACTGCTGCGACTGCAGATCCGCGCCCGAGAAGATCGTCGCGAGCTGCTGCTCGAAGCGGTCGTCGCGGGTGCCCGCCGCCTGGTAGCGGTCGCGATAGCCCGCCGCGTCCGAGCCGCGCACGTCCTCGGTGCCTTCGATGACGGCCGAGCCGTCGGCGGCGAGCTGCACCTGCAGCGTGCGCTCGCGGCGGCTGCGCGTCGGGTCGAGCACGGGCGTGCGGGCGAGCCGCGCGTCGTTCGGCCCGACGATCAGCACGGTGATGCCCTGGTCCATGTTGGGCAGCTCGGTGGAGCCCGAATTTTCGGCGGTTCCGTCGAGGTAGAGGTCGAGCTCCGGCACGTAGGCGATCGCGTGATCGAAGACCGAGAGCGACGCGGGGAGCTCCGCGATGTCGCCGTTGCGGCGCGTGCGCGCGAGCACGAGCCGCGCGTCGACGCCCGCCTCGCGCATCATCACGTAGAGCAGCGACGCCTTGTCCTTACAGTCGCCAAACCCACGCTGGACGATCTGCGAGACGCGATACGGCAGATAGCCGTGAATCCCGAACTCGAGCGCGACGTAGCGAGTGTGCGAGACGACCCAGTCGTAGATCCGCGTGACCTTGGTGCGGACGTCCGGCGCGCCGCGCACGAGGTCGGCGACGGTGCGCTTGAGGCTCTCGTCGGCGTAGAGCTGATCGCGAATCAGCCCCCACCACCAGCGCCCGACCTCTTCCCACGAGCGATAGGTCGAGACGTGCAGATAGGGCGCGACCTCGGTCAGGCCGGGCATTCCGTCCTCGGAGGGGATCGCGGGCACATCGGTCGCGACGTAGCGATCGAGGTTCTTGCCGTGCTCCGTCGTGCGCGTGTGCTCGAGCCCTGGGAGGCGCGGCTCGCTGAAGTAGAAGGTGCGCGACGCGGGCGTGATCAGCACATAGTCCATGCGCTTGACGGGGTCGTTGCCCTGCAGGAACTCGAGGTCGCCGTAGTAATCGGCGAAGGCGTTGCGGTGCGAGATATCGTCGGTGCGATACCGCAGCTCGACGGTGTCGCCTGGCTCGAGATCGGGGAAGACGACGACGAGCGCGCGGGTGTCGTAATACATCCGATACCAGGGCTCGCCGAGCTGCTGCTCGAAGGTCTGGTTGGAGTCGAGCACCGTGCCGTCGCGCCGATACACGCGCGCGAGCCGCACGTCGATGCGCTGCGACTCCGGGTCGAACTGGAACGAATACGAGCGCCAGCGACGCGCGCCCTCGGCGTCGTGCACCTGCGCGACGATCTGATGGAAGCTCGAGCCGAGCCCGTTCTCGTAGACCGTGTTGACGGTCAGGTTCTGGAGCAGCGTGACGGGGTACTGGCCGTCCGGCATACGACGCGCGAGGAGCTCGTCTTTGCCTGCTGCGTACGCCTCGTCCTGGCGCGCCTCGGGGTGAATGCTCTCGAGCAGCTCGCGGGTGTCGGCGTCCTGCGGGCGGAGCGCGATCGCGCGGCGCAGCGAGTCTGCCGCGGCGTCGCGCTGCCCAACGCGCAAGAACGCGCGACCGAGCGCGACGTGGGAGGTCGCCTCCTCCGGCGCGAGGTCGATCGCCGCGCGATAGGCGGCGATCATCTCGTCGGTCTTGCCGAGCCCATCGTAGACGGCGGCGGCATAGAAGAGCGTGCTCGCGTTGTCGGGCGCCATCGCCAGGAGCGCCTCGACGTGCGCCATCGCCTCGGCCGTCTCGCCGCGCTGCAGCGCGTCCGAGAGGAGGACCCGGCGCGCGGCGGCGTCGTCCCAGCGCAGCTCGACCTGTCGGCGGCGGAGCGCGAGCGCCTGGTCGTGGTGCGAGGTCGCGTCGAGCGCGTCAGCGCGCGCGCGGAGCCCGACGAGCGTGTCCCCGAAGCTCGCGAAGATGCGCTCGGTGACGGCGCGCGCGGCCTCGTTCAGCTCGAGCCCGCGGAGGATGCCGGCGCGGAGGACCTCGCCGTCGAGGAAGGAGGTCGAGCCCTGCGGGATGCGGTCGAGGGTGGCGAGCGCGTCCTCCGGCCCGGGACCGGCGCTGCGCACCTGGGCTTGGAGCAGCAACGACTTCGGGTCGTCCGGCATCAGCTGCGCGGCCTTGGCGGCGAAGCGCTGCACCTCGGCGCGCTCGTCGGCGAGGGCGGCGGCGAGGCGGAGGCGATCGAGCGTCGGCTCAGCGTCGGCGGCGCGCGCGGCGAGCTCCTTGG
>CAIUAC010000832.1 GCA_903896985.1 uncultured Sandaracinus sp. | reverse complement strand
TGGACGAGAGCCGCTGCAGCACCGTGCCTTGCGCCGTCCGCACCTCGGCCTGGCCGCGCAGCAGGAAAAAGCAGCCCAACATCGCCTGCCCCGCCTTGACCGCGGGCTCGCCCGGCGGCACGATCACCTGCTCCAGCTCGAGGCAGAGCGCGGCCAGCACGCGGGGCTCAACCTCGCGGCGTACACGTCCGCGACGGGGTCCGCGGGCACGCTCGCGGCGGGCGACTGGCTCAAGGAGCGCTTCGGCACGAAGATCGTCGCCGTCGAGGCGTCCGAGTGCGCGACGCTGCTCCGCAACGGCTACGGCGAGCACAACATCCAGGGCATCGGCGACAAGCACCTGCCGTACATCCACAACGCGATGAACACGGACCTGGTCGTCGGCGTCTCGGACCGCGCGACGGACACGCTCTACGTCCTCTTCAACACCGAAGACGGGCGCGAGTACCTGCGCGACCGCCGCAACGTCGACGACGCGACCATCGCGCACCTCTCGTCGTTCGGCTTCTCGGGCATCGCCAACGTCCTCGCCGCGATCAAGACGGCGAAGCACCTGCGCCTCGGGCCCGACGACGCGATCGTCACCGTCGCGACGGACGGCGCCGCGATGTACGGCACCGAGCGCGACAAGGCCGTGAAGAAGTACTTCTCGGGCGGCTTCGACAAGCTCTCGGCGGCGGAGACGTTCGGGCGACACATGCTCGGCGTCGGCACCGACGACCTCCTCGAGCTCGGGCAGCTCGAGCGTGAGCGCATCTTCAACCTCGGCTACTTCACGTGGGTCGAGCAGCAGGGCGTGTCGCTCGCGGAATTCGACGCGCGGAAGAAGCAGTCCTTCTGGCGCGGGCTGCGCGACAACGTGCCCGCGTGGGACGCGATGATCACCGAGTTCAACGCGCGCGTCCGCGGCTGATGTCGACGCTCGAGTGTCAGGGCTGCGGCGCGGCCCTCGCGGCCGATTCGGCGGAGATCTATCGGTGTCCGAGCGCCGGGCGGGATGGCGGAGACCACGTGGTCGGCCGCACGCTCGACGCCGCGCGCGTGCGCTTTCCGCACGATGACGAGGCGAACCCCTTCGTTCGCTATCGCGCGCTCACGCACGCGCACTCGCTCGCGCTCTCGCACGGGATGAGCGACGCGGACTTCGTCGCGCTCGTGCGCGGGCTCGACGACGCGGTGTGCGCGGTCGATGAGCGCGGCTTCGTCGTCACGCCGCTGACGCGGAGCGCCGGGCTCTCGGACGCCGTCCGCCTCGCCGCGCCGGGCGGCGTGTGGGTAAAGGACGAGACGCGCAACGTCTCCGGATCGCACAAGGGGCGGCACCTGATGGGGCTCGCCATCCTCGGCGAGGTGCAGGCGCGACTCGGCATCTTGCCCGACGCCGACGCGCGCCTCGCCATCGCAAGCTGCGGCAACGCGGCGCTCGCCGCGGCGGTGATCGCGCGCGCGTGGAGGCGCCCGCTCGACGTCTTCATCCCGCCTGACGCGAACCCGCGCGTCGTCGCCAAGCTCCAGTCGCTCGACGCGTGCGTGAACGTCTGCGTGCGCGAGGAGGGCGTCGCGGGCGACCCTTGCTATCACGCGTTCCGCCGAGCGGTCGCGCAGGGCGCCGTGCCCTTCTGCTGTCAGGGCAGCGATCACGGGCTCACCGTCGAGGGCGGCGAGACGCTCGGCTGGGAGCTGATCAGCGACCTGCTCGCGGGCGGACGCACGCTCGACAGGCTCTTCGTGCAGGTGGGCGGCGGCGCGCTCGCGAGCGCGTGCGTGCAGGCGTTTCGCGACGCCGCGCGCGTCGGCGTGAGCGTGCCGACGCCGAAGATTCACGCGGTGCAGACGCAGGGCGG
>CAIUAC010000831.1 GCA_903896985.1 uncultured Sandaracinus sp. | reverse complement strand
GTCCCCGCGACGGGTCGGCGCGTCGTCGGGACGGGGCACTTCATCCGCGAGGTCAAGGGCGGGAAGATCACCGGGGAGTGGCAGACCACGAACGCGCTGGGCCTGATGGCGCAGCTCACCGCGCCGGCGTCGAAGTAGCGCTCGCGCAGGGAGACCGCGACCCATGAGCACACTCCAGAAGATCCTCGTCGTCGGTGGCACCGGGATGCTCGGGCTGCCCGTCACGCGCGCGCTCGTCGCCGCCGGCTACGACGTGTCCGCCCTCGTGCGCAGCGCCTCCGCGCGGCTGCCGGAGGGCGTGCGCGCCCTCGTCGGCGATGTGTTCGACGCCGCCTCCGTGACGGCCGCGCTCGCGGGCCAAGACGCGCTCTATCTGAACCTCGCGATCCAGCCCAGCGAGCGGGAGACCGACCGGCTGACCGAGCGCGAGGGGCTCGCGGTGCTCCTCGGCGCCGCGCGCGCCGCGAAGCTGCAGCGCGTCGCGGCGCTGACGCCGCTCGTCAAGGCGATGGAAGGGCGCGACGGCTTCGCCTGGTGGGTGTTCCGCGAGAAGCAGAAGGCGGAGCAGGCGATCCTCGACTCGGGCGTGCCGTACACGCTGTTTCGCGCGTCGACGTTCTACGAGAACCTCAGCGGCGGGATGCGCCGCGGCAACGCCATCAACCTCGCGGGCAAGGCGCGGCACCCGATGTGGTACCTCGCGGGCGACGACTACGGGCGCATGGTCGCGCGCGCCCTCGCGCTCCCGACGAGCGCGAACAAGGTCTACGTCGCGCAGGGGCCGGAGGCGCTGCTGCCGGCACAGATCGCCGCGCGCTTCGTCGCCGCCTATCCGAAGGAGCCGCTGAAGGTGCAGGCCGCGCCGCTCGCAGCGCTGCAGGTCGCGGGCTGGTTCTCGCGGCCGATGCGCTTCGTCGCCAAGCAACTCGACGCGATGAATCGCTATCCGGAGCAGTTCGCGGCGCAGTCGACTTGGGACGAGCTCGGCGCGCCGACGCTCACCGTCGAGCAGTACGCGCGCGGCCGGTAGACCCTCGACAACCTCCTCTGCGGCCGCACAATCGCCGCGATCATGGTGCCGCGCACACGCCTCCCCTTCGCCGACGCTCTCCGCAGCAGCACGCTCGTCTTCGACGGGGCGATGGGCACCTCGCTCTACGAGCGCGGGCTCCTCTACACGCAGAGCTTCGACGAGGCGAACCTCTCGCGCGCGGACCTCGTGCGCAAGGTGCACGAGAGCTACGTGCTCGCGGGCTGCGACGCGCTCGAGACGAACACCTTCGGCGCGAACGCCTATCGCCTGCGGGCGCACGGGCTCGAGGGCAAGGTCGCGGAGATCAACACCGTCGGCGTGCGCCTCGCGCGGGAGGCGTCGGCGGGGCGCTGTTACGTCACCGGCGCCGTCGGACCGACGGGCCTGATGCTCAAGACCGTGCGCCCCGAGGAGCACGACGCGATCCGTCGCGCGTTCGAGGAGCAGTGCGTGGCGCTCCGCGACGCGGGCGTCGACGCGCTCGTGCTCGAGACGTTCCGGCAGCCCGAGGAGATCCGCCTCGCGCTCGAGGGCGCGCGCGCGAGCGTCGGGGACACGCAGCCGATCCTCGCGCTCGTGTCGTTCGACGCGTTCGGCACGATGGCGGACGGGACTGGCCCGGAGGAGACGGCGACGCGGCTCGCGGCGTGGGGCGCGTCGGCGGTCGGCGTGAACTGCGCAGACGGTCCTGCCGGCGTCT
>CAIUAC010000830.1 GCA_903896985.1 uncultured Sandaracinus sp. | reverse complement strand
TGAAGACTGTGTGCCCAGGCTCGCTCTCGACGCTCACCTTGCCCCCGTGATCCTCGACGACCTTGCGCACGATGGCCAAGCCGAGCCCGGTGCCGCCCTGCTTTCCATGCGTCGTGAAGCTCTCGAAGAGGCGCCCGCGAATCTCCTCTGGGATGCCCGGGCCGTCGTCGGCGAAGGTCAGCACGAGCGCGCCGCCCTCCTCGTCGCTCAGCGGCTTTCGACGTTCGACGCCGATCGTGACGTTGCCGCCGCGCTCTCCGAAGGCTTCTGCCGCGTTGCGCGCGAGGTTGTGCAGCGCGCGCTCGATCTTCTGCTGATCGAAGTGCCCGATGCCGCGATCGTGCAGCTCGAGCCGCACCTGAACGCCCCGATCGTGCAGCTCACGCTCGAGCTGCTCCTGCACCTCGCTGAAGAACTTGTGCAGGTAGACCTTGCCGACGAGCACGGTGCGCTCGCCTCGCGCGAAGGCGAGCACCTCTCGCGTCATCGCCCCGACGAAGCGCACCTGGCGAAGGATCGCGTCGCCGTAGCTCTGCCGGACCTCTTGGTCGGGCTCGCCGACGAGCAGCTGCGCATAGCCCTGCACGACGGTCATCGGCGTCTTCAGGTCGTGGAGCACGCTCGAGAGCAGCTGACCGATCGTCGACAGGCGCTCCTCGCGCTCGCGCATCTCGCGGAAGCGAGCGAGCGCGATCGCGTTCGAGACGTGCCCGGCGATGACACTCGCGAACTTGAGGTCGTCGTCGGTGAAGCCCTGCCGCCCGTTCGCCTTGTTGAGGAGCTCGAGGGCGCCGACGCCGTCCTTCCACCGGAGCGGCACGCAGAGCACCGAGCGCGGGTGGTAGCCGACGCGGTCGGCGATCTCGACGGAGTGCCGCGCGTCGTCCCCGACCTCGTTGACGATCTGCGCCTCACCGTGGTTCGCGACCCACCCGCTGATGCTCTGCCCCGACTTGATGCGTAGGCGCTTCACCGCCTCCGGCACGCCGCCGACCGCCGCGCGAAAGCACAGATCGCCGCTCTCATCGTCGGTCAGCAGCACGCTGCCCGCCTCGGCGTCGATCGCGCGCATCGTCCGCGCGAGCACGCCCTCGAGCAGATCATCGAGGCGCATCGCGCTCGCGGCGACCTGCGCGATCTCGAACAGGACGTCGAGCTCGCGAATCTTGCGCTCGAGCTGCTCCTTGGCGTCGAGCAGCTCCATGTTCTTGTCGACGAGCGACAAGAACAGCTTGGAATTCTCGATCGAGACGGCGGCCTGCGACGCGAGCGCGAGGAGCAGCGCCTCGTCCGCGGTGGTGAAGTAGCCGTCGTCGCGCTTGTTGAGGACCTGCACGACGCCGATCGTGCGGCCGTGATAATTCTTCATCGGCACGCAGAGCGTCGAGCGCGTGCGATAGCCGGTGCGTCGGTCCCAGTCGCCGTCGAAGCGCGGGTCGAGGTACGCGTCCTTGATGTTGAGCGGTCGCCCGGTGCGCGCGACCCAGCCCGTGAGCCCTTCGCCGACCTTGAGCCGGAACTCGGTCTGCGCCGCGCCCTGCGCCACCTTCGACCAGAGCTCCCCGGTGTTCTCGTCGAGCAGGTAGAGCGTGGACCGGTCGGCGTCCATCACCTGCGAGACCTTGGCGAGCACGAGCGTGAGCAGCTCGTTCAGGTCGAGGGTCGACCCGAGCGCAACGCCGATATCCTGGAGTGCGCGGAGCTTCGCGTGCTCGCTCTCCAGCTCAGCGCGCAGGACAGACTCGCCGGTCGCGGCGGATGAGACGATCGCGGACATCGCCGCGAGTGTCTCACGCTGCGCGCGGCCGCGGCAACGGCCGGGATCCTCCGCGCGCTACGCCGTCGCCGCTCAGTAGCCTCGACGCATCTCGGCTCGATCGCCGATGGTGATCTCGCGGGTCGAGGCCGTGACCATCGCCGTACACGTGTGCGGCCGCGTGCTGACGACGCGAATCTCCGCGAGGACCTCCGGCGGGTACTCCCCGGCTGCGCGGACCTGCTCCACCGTGCGCCCCGGGTCGAGCGCGGAGTCCGCGATCTCGGACTGCCAGGTGTCACCTTGGCGCACGATGAAGAGCCGATTGCCGACCTGCACGCCCTGCTCCTCACCCACGTCGAGGAACACTACCTGTTGGTCCCCGAGCAGCGTGCGAGGCCGCAGCGAAGCCACGACGCGCGCGCGCAAGTCGCGGTCGTTTCTGCGGGCGGCGACGTCGTCGAAGCGCCGCGTCATCGCGGCGATGCGATGCCCGCGCTCGATCGGCTCGAGCGCCTCCATGATCGTCGCGCGCGCCGTGTGGTGCTCGCGATCGTAGCCGTCGATCCGCACGATCCCGTAGATGCGGACCAGCGTGCCGACCTCCGCCGCGGGCGCTTCGTCGGGGACCGCCTCCGTGTAGATCGTCCACTCCTGACCGGGGCTCACGCGCGCGTCCTGCGAAGCCTCGAACTGCACGTACACTTGGTCGTACGGCATCAGCATCATGTGGTCCTCGGGCGAGCCGACGATCTCGCCGGTCTCGCGCAGGGCGTCGTGATCGAGGAAGCCCTCCTCACGCAGCAGCACGCCGCCCTGCGACGGGCGCCCGATGCGGAGGCGCGAGCGATCGCGCGGCGCGACTACGGGCGGCACCCCTGCGCTCGCCTCCGGCACCAGCCGGAGCTGCCCGTCGGGGTAGATCCAGTGCGGGTTGGTGACCTCGGGGTTGTACGACCACACGCGCGGCCAGAGGAACGGGTCGCCGTAGAAGTGTCCCGTCACATCCCAGAGCGTGTCCCCACGCCGAATCACATAGCGCGCGGGCGTATCCGGACGCATCCCCGCGCCGAGGCGGTAGCCGTGCCCGTTGCCCGCCTCGGGCACGTCCGCCATGCCCGAACCATCGAACGAACCACCCTCGTAGGTGTCGTCCTGCGCCTGTGCTGCGGCGGGAGTGAGAGCGGCACCCGCGAGCGGCGCGCCGCCGAGTCCGAGCGCGAGAAAGAGCACGGTCCGAGAGACTTTCATGACGCGTCCTGACGCGACGCAGTGCGCGCGGCTTCGGTGTCCGGGAACTGGCGCAATACGCGCTGAAAAAAGAGATGCGCACGCGCGAGATCGCCCATGCGCTGGTGGCAGAGGCCAATCTTGACGAGCGCATCGGCGGTCTTGTTGCCGCCGGGGGCCGTCCGAAGTAGCTCCTCGAAGGCCACGAGCGCCTGCGCATACTCGCGCTGCGCGTACCGCACCTCGCCGCGCCAGTAGCGCGCGCCCTCGGCGTGCTCGTCCCGCGGGTTTCGCTCGAGGAACACGTCGAGCGCGGCGAGCGCTTGCTCGAAGCGGCGCGTGTGTACGAGCTCGAGCGCAGCGCGGTAGTCCTCGGTTGGGCCATTCAGCGGCGCTGCGAGTGCCGCCTCGAGCTGTGCCGGGGCGACTGCCGATGGTGCGAGCGTCGACGCCGACGCCGGAAGCGGCGGCAGGCGCGCTGCGGGCGTCGCGGCGACCCGCGCAGCGAGCGCGCGCGCATAGCGCCCAGGCTCGTCCGCACCGGGCAGCGCCATCACGGGGAGGCGCGTCTCGACCCCAGCGGGCGCAGGCGGTAGCGCGAGGGGCTCGGCCGACGGCAGCTGAACGCTCCGCACGGCCAGCGCCTCGGGCTCCCCCACGAGTCGCAAGACCGGGCGACCGTCGCTCGCGGGCGCGGGCACATCGACCTCGACATCCGCGAAGCCCTCCTCCTCGGCGTGCGAGGTTCGCAGGGCCTCTTCGGCTCCCCCGCGCCCCTCACCGATGCGAACCGTGCGGCGCCGCGCCTCGGTGTCCGCCTCTCGAAGCTGGCCCCGCAGGTCGCGCGCCTCGGCCTCCGCGAGCGCGAGCCGCCCTTCGAGGTCGTGCGCGTGAACGCGCAGCGCCGCGACGCTGGGATCGTTCGCGCCCTGCGCCTCACAGGCAGCTGACGCGGACGCTCCGACCCGAGCCGAGCCGACCGGCCGTGGTGATAGGGCCGCCCCGCAACCGGAGGCCAGAGGCACACCGGCGAGCGCGAGCAGCAGAACGATGGACGAGATGGACCTGCGCACGCGCCGATCCTACGAATCGCCCCCGAGGGTGGTCAACAAAGCAGCGACAGCGTGCAGCCCCGAGCAGCCACGGAGCCTCAGCCGAGCACGCCCATCGCCCGGAACTTTGCGTACCGCGCCTCGACGAGCGCCGAAGGCGACAGCCCGTCGAGCGACGCGAGCGCTCGGCGCAGCGAGTCGCGCAGGCCGTTGGCGGCCGTCGCCGGATCCCGATGAGCGCCGCCCCGCGGCTCCGGCACGACCTCGTCGACGACGCCGAACGACTGTGCGTCGGTCGCGAGCATCCGCAGCGCCTTCGCCGCCTCAGGCGCGCGCGCGCCGTCGCGCCACAGGATCGACGCGCAGCCCTCGGGCGTGATCACGGAGTACGTCGCGTACTGCATCATGAAGACGCGGTTCGCGACGCCGAGGGCGAGC
>CAIUAC010000829.1 GCA_903896985.1 uncultured Sandaracinus sp. | reverse complement strand
GGGAATTTGTTCGAGTACACACTTCAAGGCTCGGAGCAGAAGTTGAACATTGTGGCTGCCACCAGTGGCGACACCGGCAGCGCGGCGATTTACGGAGTGCGCGGACGCGAGCGGATCACCTGGAACTCGGTCTGCGCGAAGACGACCGGACCGAGCGCCCAAGCCGCAGGCGGCGCCTCGGCGAGCAGCTCCCGCGAGACGCGCAGCGGCATGTCGACGACGAAGTGCGTGACTCGGTAGCTCGACGCGGTGAAGCGGTTGTCGAGCTTGCTGAGCAGGTCCTCCGCCTCGAGCGGCATCTGCACGTCCGGCAGCAACGTGCGCAGCCGCGGGTTCGCGTCGCAGTACGAGCGAAAGTGCAGGAGCGTGTTCGTGGACTGCCCGGGGATCACGTAATTAAAAGGGAAGATGTGCCGCGTGAGGTAGTTGAGCGTCGGGAAGATGTCGTCCGGCGAGCGCGTGACGATGCGAAAGCGGACCTTGTCGTAGATCTGCGCCGCCAACACTTCCTGCTTCGAGAGCAGCTTCGTGTAGAGGCTGTCCTTGTTCTTCCGGCCGCCGATGAACTCGAGGATCGGGAAGCCCCGCGCCAGCATCCCGCCGATCACGCGATAGACCTTCTCCTCGACGAGGTGAAAGATCTGCTGGTCGGACACGGGCAGCATGAACAGCAGCTCGCGCGCCTCGAGGTGATGGATGATGTGCATCAGCTTGAGGATCGTGCAGGCGCAGAGCTGCCGATGGCCCTTGCCGCTCGCGAGCATCAAGAGGCCGACGAGGTCGAGCTGAGCGACGGGCTTCGGGATCGGGAAGTCGAAGTTGCGCCGCAGGTAGCTGATGGCGGAGTTCTTTACCGCCTCGATGCGCGCCATGTCGGCCGGGTCGTCGAGGTGGAACTCCTGCGCGGCGACCGCCTCGCGCGCCTCGGCCTCGGTGGCGAAGTTCAGGCGATGCCAGTCGATGACGGAGCCGCCGCGGAGCAGCATCTGCACGGCCTCGAGGTCCGCCAGCGAGAACTCCTCGATCGGGCGGAAGTCGTTGACCGGGTCGCCATCGCCGAGAGACATGCAGCGGCGATGATAGTCGACCGCGCGCTCACGGCGCGGGGCAAAACACGCTGGACTGCAAAAGGGTGCGACCGAGCGGGCGAGAGAGGGCTAGCTGGTCTTGCTGCTGCTCGCGCTGTTGCGCGCGTCCGTGCTGCGACCGAGCGAGAGCGTCCCGAAGAAGATGCCGACGGTCATGCCGAGCACGACGATGTTCCCGACGAACGCGCCATTACAGCCCGCGAGCGCGAGCGGTGCGAACAGGAGCGTGAGAGTCGTGGTGCGCGTCATGTCGATCTCCGTCGGTGCAGGGTGATGTGCGATAGCATCGTACAGTCCCTGAACGCGGTCCAGTTTGTATCAAACGGGTGAACGAGGCGCCAGCGGGATCGACCGAGGGGGCAGCCGGGCAGCCCCGCCGGAAAGTAGGGCGTCCCGGCGATCACGACGGCGCCGAGTGGCGTGTGGGCGCTCAGAGCCCGACGACGGCCGTCGGGACGAGCTTGTCGACGAGGGTGCCGTCGCCGAGCGCGCCGGTGGGGTTGTAGCCCCAGCAGGCGACGGCGCCGGTGCTGCGGCGGACACAGGAGTGGTAGGTGCCGTCCGAGATCTCCGCGGCGTTCGCGACCCCGGAGACCAGGGTGGCGGTCAGGCGGTCCGTGCCGACGGTGCCGTCGCCGATCTCGCCGTATTGACCGTCTCCCCAGCAGAGGACGTTCTGCTCTCCGACGTTGACCGTGGCGCGCGCGCAGGCGTGCGCCCATCCGGTGGAAAGCTCAGTGCCTGAGATCGGCATCAGGGTCGTCGCGCTCAGCACCGCCGTCGGCACGAGCTTCTGGACGATCGTGTTGTCACCGAGCTGACCGCTCGAGTTGTTCCCCCAGCAGAGGATGGCGCCGGTGCTGCGGCGCAGGCAGGTGAATTGGCCGCCCGCGGAGATCTCGGCGGCGTTCGTGATGCCGCCCGAGATGGCGACGGGGACGAGGCTCGAGGTCGTCGAGCCGTTGCCGAGCTGACCGGAGGTGTTGACGCCCCAGCACGCCACGGTCCCCGCGCTGCGGCGCGCGCACGCGTGGTAGGTGCCTGCCGAGATCTCGACGGCGTCGATGAGCCCCGACACGGCGGTGGGCACGAGCTTCTGCACCATGGTGCCGTCGCCGAGCTGACCGCCGGCGTTGAGCCCCCAGCAAACGACCGTCCCGCCGACACGACGCGCGCAGGTGAAGCTGGTGCCTGCGGTGATTTCGACCGCGTCGGTGAGGCCCGACACGGTGGTCGGGACGAGCCTCTGGGTCGTCGTGCCGTCGCCGAGCTGACCGTTGGTGTTGAGCCCCCAGCAGACGACCGTCCCGCCGGCGCGGCGCGCGCAGGTGTGGTTCGATCCGGCTGAGAGCTCCACCGCGTCCGTCAGCCCGGGCACCACGGTCGGCGTCAGGCGGTTGCCTCCCGTCGTGCCGTCGCCGATCTGACCGTTGCTGTTGGCCCCCCAGCAGACGACCGGGGAGGAGCCACTCGCGCGGCGCGCGCACGTGTGAGCGCTTCCGGTGGTGATCTCGACAGCGGTCGTGCACGTCGACGCGCCATCGCAGGTGACGTCGCCGAGCACGCCGTCGACGCACGCCGTCCCCGCCGCGAGGTAGCCGTCGGCCGGGCAGCTGACCGCGCTGCCCGTGCAGACCTCCGTCGCGTCGCAGACGCCGCCCGGCGCGCGGCAGGGCGTCGGACGCTCCGGGCCGATGTTGACGCGGTACGCGCCGCTGTAAGCGACGTAGCCATCGACGACGACGTAGTACGTCCCCGCGGTCAACACGGCCGCGAGTTTCGACGTCATCGGGCCGCCCCCCGCGTCGTCGTTGCAGGCGATCTCGACGAACGAGGAGCTCTTCAGCGCGAGGCTGGTGTCGAACGCGCTCCCGAGGGTATCGATAACGATCGAGGTCGTCGCCGAGAGGGTGAACGAGAAGACGGCGTCGCCGGCCGCTCCCGCGTTGCAGGAACCCGAGTAGTCGCTGGCCATGCCAGTCGTGTTGCCCGTGAACGACTTGACGACCGTGGTGACGTCGCCTGCCGCGTAAGCGCTCGCGTAGACCTCGTTCCCAGACACCGCGGTCGTCGCGAGCGGCTGGGGGACGCCCGCGAGCACGAAGCCGTCGCCCGGACAGGTCGCGCTCGCGCCCGTACAGGTCTCGGCGACGTCGCAAACACCGGCAGAGACTCGACACGACGTGCCCGAGCCCGCGAACGTGTCGACTGGGCAGCCGGCGGAGCTACCGCTGCACAACTCGGGCACATCGCAGACGCCCGCGGTCGCGCGGCAGCTGACCATGGCGCCCTGGAAGGTGTCGACCGGACACTGCGGCCCGCCCGCGCAGGTCTCAGGAACATCGCAGACGCCGGCGACGACGCGGCAGGACGTGCCGACGGGCGAGTAGGCGTCCGCGGGGCACAGGGCGGACGCACCGCCGCAGACCTCGCTGACGTCGCAGGCGCCCGCCGAGGGATTGCAGACCGTCCCCGCCGCCACGAACTGGTTGGTCGGTGGGCAAGCCGCCGCGCTCCCCGTGCAGGTCTCCGCGACGTCACAGGGCCCGGCCGTCGGGTTGCAGATGGTCACCGCCGACGAAAAGGAGTCCGCCGGGCAGGTGGGCGCGCTTCCCGTGCAGGTCTCGGCGACGTCGCAGGTGCCGGCCGCCCCGCGGCATACCGTTCCTGCGCTCGTGAACGAGTTGGCCGGACACATCGTGCTCGCGCCGGTGCAGGTCTCGGCGACGTCACAGCCTCCCGCGAGGGCCGCGCGGCACACGGTGCCGGCGGTCGCCAGGGCATCCGCCGGGCACGCGGTGGACGAGCCGTCGCAGACCTCGTGGACGTCGCAGCCGCCGGGCGCCACGGCGCGGCACTCCGTGCTCGCGCTGAGCACCGCGTCCGCAGGGCAGAGCGCTGCGGAGCCGGTGCAGCGATCGGCGACGTCGCAGAGCCCCGCGCTCGCGCGGCAGACGGACGAGTTCGGCAGGAACGCGTCGGCGGGGCACGGCGCGG
>CAIUAC010000828.1 GCA_903896985.1 uncultured Sandaracinus sp. | reverse complement strand
TCGTCGTGAAGAACGACGACGCGAGCTGGCGCGCGAGGACGTCGATGGGCGCGCAGAGGGCGACGAGCTCGCCGGGGGAGGGCGTCACGCGCAGACGTCGGCGCCTATTTGGGCTCGTCGCCCTCACGCACCGGGCGTTGCGCGAGCGAGTGCGCGAGCGCGCGGAGCGGATCGAAGCCGAGGAGCGCAGTCACGGATGCGACCTCGGAGACGCGCCCTCGCAGATAAGTGCCGATCGGCGAGAGGGGCTTGAGCGCGTCGAAGCCGCCGAGCCAGCGGGCGGTCGTGCGCGCGACCGCGCGGGTCGCGTCTGCGCCGAGGGCGACGGCGACGTACGGGGGAGTCGGGTGGATGATGATGTCGCGCACGGCGACGGCGCGGATCCAGGCGCCCGGGTCGGGGGTGCGCAGGAGCTCGCGCACCGTGCTCGCCTCGGCGAAGAGCCCGACGTGCACGGGCGCGACGGCGCGCGTGACGGCGCTCGCGATGATGCGGTGATCGCGGCGCCAGTCGCCGCCGAGCGGGCCCGTCCAGCGCAGCAGCAAGTCGGGACCCGCCGCGAGATCGATGACGCCGTCGCGGCGCCGGAGCGCGAACGCCGTCCACGGACTGCCGTGCTCCCAGAGCACGACGACGAGCGCGTGCTCGTCGGGGAGGATGATGTCCACCGCGCGCCGCACCATGCCCGCGGTCGGCACCGGCACATCGCTGACGGGGCGCGGCCAGCTGTGGATCTTCCCCGCGGCCGTCAGCTCGCGGATGATGCGCGCGACGACCAGCCACTGCGTCGCGTAGTCGTCCGTGCGCTCGAGCCGCACCGCCAGCTCCTCCGCGAGCTCGTCGAGCACGCCCTCTCGGAGCTCGAACGCGCGCCGCGAGTGGTACGCGAGGGCGACGCGCTCGAGGTCCTGCGGGCCGTCGTATTGCAGGTCGCGCACGCGCCCGCGCGTGGTGTGAAACGCCTTGAGCACGCGGCCGTCGTCGGCGCGGAGGATGACGAGCGTGCCGACGGTGGGCTCGGCCTTCACCTCGCCGACGTCGGTCTCCGGCACATCGGTGCCGGCGGGCTCCTCGTTCATGCGGTCGCGGAGGCCGGGCGCAAACAGCGACAGCAGGTTCGTCCACGAGCGGGCGTCGAAGCCCTCGAAGCGCAGGTGCGGAGAGATCACGACGCGCCTCCCTTGCCGCCCGAAGACACTCGTCGCGCGCGCGGTCGCGCTGCGCGCTGCGCCTTCGCGGGCTCGACCGTCGCGCCGTCGATCAGCAGCATTCGCGCGGTCTGCGCGGGCACGCGCAGGGTGAGCACGCGGTCGCCCTCGAGGCGCTCGCCCGTCAGCGCGTCGACGAACGCCATCGGCGCGGGCAGCACGACCTCCGCGTCGCGCGCGCGCTTCTCCGGGTTGATGACGAAGAGCACGCGCGGGCCGCGCGCATCTTCGTGCACGCTCGTCTCGATGACGTCGGGCGTCGCGCGGAAGGGGCGCGCGAGATCGAGCGCGTCGGCGAGCTCGGCGACGACGCGCGCGGCGTCCTCGGGAGTGTCGATGAGCACGCGGCGCCCGCGGCGCGGCACCTCGAAGGGCTGCCGCCGCAGGTGCTCGTCGAGCCCCGGCATCGTCGGCCCGTAGACGAGCGTGCCGCCCTCTTGCGCGACGTGACAGACGCGCTGCCAGCGCCCGACCGACGCGAACTCGTACGACGGAGTGACGAGCACGCGATAGCCCGCGAGGCGCGCGGCGTCCGCGTCGCCATCGACGTAAACATAGGGAATCCCGGCGTCCGTGAACGCATCGGCGAAGCGCGCCAGCATCCGGAACCAGAGCGTCTGAATCGGCCCCGCGAAGCCGAGGTCGTCGTCGCGGCAGGCGTCCACGGGCGTGCCGCCGATCGCCTCCACGGCAGACGACGCGATCGGCCCGAGCAGGTGCGTCGCGCGCGAGAGGCGCTGATACTCGCGCGGCACGACCAGCGCGACCTCGGCGCGGCGCTCGAGGCGATGAAAGCCGATCTCCTTCAGCTTGCCGAGCAGGAGCTTCCACGCCGCGGACTCGACGCGCGGGTTGCCCGAGGCGTCGATGGGCGCGCCGTACCAGCGGTCGCGGTCGACGGCCATGTAGAGGTTGAAGCCGCGCAAGCCGTACGCGAGCGCGACGAGCGCGCAGTAGAGCGAGTCCTCGTGCGCGAGCGGCGTGAACCAAGGCGGCGCGCCGACCCCGAGCTCCGGCGCGTAGGGGAAGCGCGTCGTGCCGGCGAGGTAGAGCGTCCGGCGGCGGATCGTCCGGTGCTCGCGGCGCCCGTGGTAGTAGTCGAAGCCGACGAGGTCAGCGACCTGCTCGAGCGCGGGCAGGCTGAGCGGCAGCCCGCCGTCCCCGAGCGGCATGTTGTGCACCATCGGCACGCCGTCCATGCCCGCGCGCTCGAGGCGCGTGCGCATCTTGTGGAGCGCGCCGACGATCAGCCGCTCGTGGAACGCCGCCCAGTCGAGGTGCACCGCGAGCCCGTCGGCGTCCTTCGCGTCGAAGCGCACGGGCGCCGCGCAGTCCTCGAAGGTGGCGTGCTGCGCGCGGTGCGCCGCGTTGAGCGCGTCGACGGTCGTGTAGCGCTGCGCGAGGAACGAGTGCCACTCGACGATGGCGTCGGGGTGATAGTCCTGGCAGTACGCGCCGTCGCGGAAGTAGTACGAGGCCTCGTTGTCGACCTGCAGCAGCGCGACGGGACCCGCGGGCCAGAGCCGCGGCCCGACGACCTCGCCGACCGCGTCGTACCAGGCGCCTAGCTCCTGGTGAAAGCGCGCGCTCGCGTACGACGGCACCGGGAACATCACCGGCGGGAAGAAGAGCAGGACGGGGTTGCCCTTCGGCGAGCGCGCCTGACACGCGCTGTCGTAGACGATGCGCTCGGGGAGCCCGAAGTACGTGAGCTCCGCGTTGATGTGCGGCCCCGGTCGCACGAACGCGACGAGCCCGATCTCGTGCGCGAGATCGAGGAACGCGCCGAGGTCCTTGCGCGCGTCCTTCTTGCCGAAGTCGAACTCGCCGGGCGAGGTCTCGTGCACCCCCCAAGGCGCGTACGTCTCGACGATGGGGAAGCCCATGCGCAGCAGCTCCTCGAGCGCAGGACGCCACGCGCTCCGCTCGAGCCGCCAGTAGTGCACGGCGCCCGAGAGCAGCGGCACCGAGCGGCCGCCGAGAGAGAGCGCGCGATCGCGGAGTTCTACGGTGCCGCGCGTGCGCGCCGCACGTGGGCGCTCAGGAGTGCGTGGGCCAGGCATGGGGACGCGAGGATAGAGCACGCGGGGGGTGGCGCAAAGGGCGGGATTCGAGCCCGCTGCGCCAACGTGCGCTCACTCCTTCGCGCCGTGCTCCTTGTCCTTGTCCTCGGGCCGATAGATGTAGCCCTGGTGCTGGAACACGCAGATGCGGTCGCGCCCGTCGGCCTTCGCTTGGTAGAGCGCGCGGTCGGCGGCCTTGAGGAGCTGGTCCTTCGTCTTGATGTCGCGGCTCGGGTAGAGGGCGACGCCGACGGAGACGGTCACGCGCTGCTCGCCGCCGCTCGCCATCACGGGCGACTGCGAGACGGCGCGCCAGATGCGGTCGGCCACGGTGAGCGCGCCCGCGAAGTGCGTGCTCGGCAGGATCAGCAGGAACTCCTCGCCGCCGTAGCGCGCGATCACGTCGATCTCGCGGAGGCCCGCCTTCAGGCGGTTCGCGACCTCGCGCAGCACGGTGTCGCCGGTGTCGTGCCCGTGCGTGTCGTTGAACTTCTTGAAGTGGTCGATGTCCACCATCGCGCACGCGAGCGGATCGCGGTAGCGCTCGGCGCGCTTGAACTCTTCGCCGAGGCGCGTGTGCAGATAGCGGTAGTTGTAGAGGCCCGTCAGCTCGTCCATCACGGCGAGCTGCTCGAGGCGCGCGCGGGACTCCTGCACGTGATCGTGCAGGCGCTTGATGCGGAGCATGCCGTTCGCGCGGGCGAGCAATTCGCGCTCATCGAAGGGCTTGCAGACGTAGTCGTCGGCGCCGATGCGCAGCCCCTCGACGCGGCTCTCGGTGTCGCTCCGCGAGGTCACGAGCATCACGGGGAGGAACGTCTCCGCGGTCATCGTCTTGATCAGGCGGCAGCAGTCGATGCCGGAGAGCCCGGGCATCACGATGTCGAGCATCACGAGGTCGATGCCGCCGAGCGCGACGCGGTCGACGGCGAGCTTGCCGTTCTCGACGATCTCGACGTGCATCCCCTGCTCGCGCAGCAGCGCCGCGACGGCCTCGCGGCTGAGGCGGTCGTCGTCCGCGATGAGCACGCGCGGCGGCGTGTTCTGGTCCTCGATGCGAAACGCCCACGACGGAGTCGGCGCGCGAGGGTGCCGCGGCGGGCGACCGCTCTCGCGGGAACTGGGTGGTTCGCTCGGAGGCACGAGCTGGAGGGTATCACCGCGCGCGCTCGGCCGGGCGGCTGAGCTACGCTGCGGGCTCTGTGAGCCTGCTCGACCGCGTCGGACGCTTCTTCGATGACGTGCTGCTCCTGCCCGAGGAGCTGCGCCTCGCGCTCGAGGAGGGCGACGCGCGGCTCGCCGAGCACGAGCCGGGGGCCGCGGCGCTGCGCTTCGAGCGCGTGCTCCGGGAGCGACCTGCGCAGC
>CAIUAC010000827.1 GCA_903896985.1 uncultured Sandaracinus sp. | reverse complement strand
GCAGCGCGCGCTCGGCGACCGGGTTCGTTGCTGCACCAACGAAACGCACAGCGAGCGCGGCTCCGGACGCCGCGACGAGCAGCGCCGCAGCCGCCGCTAGCCACGGACCGGCGCGCCCGCTCGACCTGCGCGGCGCGGCTCCACGCAGCGCGGCCTCGACGCTCGCCGCACGCACCGCCGCGTCGAGCGGAGGCGCATGACCGAGGGCTGCGCGCGCACGGAGCGCGACGTCGAGGAGCCCCTCGTCACCGAGGGTCGCGCCGCGGCTCCACGCGGGCGTCCGCTGCTCGAGCGCCGCGCGCAACGCCTCGGCAGCGCGCAGCTCATCGGCCGTCGCCTCCACCTCATGGAGCGCGTCGTCATCGTGATTCTTCTGTTCGCTCATGTCGTCTCCCAGGACTTACGCAGCGCGGCGAGCGCGCGATGCAGCAGGACATCGAAGGTCGGCGGCGTCACGCCGAGCAGCGCGGCGACCTCGAGGCGCGGTCGCTCCTCGAGCACGCGCAGCTCGATCGCCCGCCGATAGCGCTCGTTGAGGCGCGCGAGCGCGCCGCGCAGCTGTCGCTCGGCGAGCAGGCGCTCCTGCGCCGCGATCAGGTCGGCCTCGGCGCCGGGCGTCGTGCTCGGCGGCAGCGTGCGCAGCTCCGCCTCGTACACCTGCTCGTGCCGCTCGCGGACGCGCGCCTTGCGCGCTCGGTCGATGACGAGGTTCATCGCGATCCTCCGCAGCCAGGGCCACACACCCGCGGCGCCGTACTCGAACCTCTCGAAGCCCTGCACCGCGCGCAGCAGCGTCTCGCGGAGCACGTCCTCGGCGTCCGCGCGATTCCCTATGCGCGGCAAGATCACGCCGGCGAAGAGCGGCTCTGCGAAGTACGTGCAGAGCTCGCGCAGGGCCTCGCGGTCGCCGCGCGACGCCGCCTGACAGAGCGCCCGCTCTCGCGCCGCGTCCCAGCTCAATCGGCCCCTGCGCGGCCGCTCTGCGCGCCTCGCGCAACGAGCGCGCGCGTCCCCGTCAGGAGCGCGAGCGGCTCGTCGAGCGTCTCGGCGCGGTGCGCGTCGGCTTGCGCGACGAGCAGTGCGCGGGCCTCGCGCGCGTCAGCGAGGGCGGCGTCGAGCGCGACGAGCGCCCCGCCGACGTCTCCACCGCGGCGGCGAAGCTCTGCGTCGCGGAGCGCGCCTGCGATGCGGCCGAGCACGAGATTCCTGAGCACGGCGCCTCCTCGCGCGGGAGCATACGGGAGCGCGCCGTCGCGCGTCACGACGATGCGCTGCGCGGCGGTGAGCGTCTGCTCGGACGCGGTCGTCAGCGCCTCGGGCGCGCGCAGCGTGACCCGCACGTGCAGGTCCTCGGCGCCCGCGAGCGCGGCGCTCGGCGCGGACAATTCGTAGAGGCGCACGGCCGCCTCGTCGCCGCCGAGATCGCCGAGCCGCGAGACGATGCTCTGCCCGTCGGCGCTCGTCTGCTCGTCGTACGCCTGCACGAGCGACCAGCCCGCGGGCAGCTCGATGCGGAGCACGACGTCACGCGCGGCGAGCTCCGCGAGCGAGCGCAGCTCCTGCGAGAAGACTCGCTCGACCTCGTCCGCGCGGTCGACGTAGTGATAGGCGCCGCCCGACTCACGGGCGATGCGCGACAGGATCGCGTCGTCGATCGCGCGCCCGACGCCGATCGTCGTCACGTGCACTCCGCCCGCGACGGCGCAGCGCAGCAGCGAGTCGAACGCCTCGGGACTCTGCTCGCCAGCGGTCGGCATCCCGTCGGTCAGCAACACGACGCGGTCGACGCCGCGCGAGAGCGGGCGTGAGCGCGCGAGCTCCACGCCGCGCGCGAGCGCCTCGTGCAGGTTGGTCGAGCCGCCCGACTCGAGCGCGCCGACGAGCGCGGTCGCGCGGCTGCGCACGTCGCCGAGGCGCGTCGGCGGGAGCAGCACACGGGCGCTCGAGTCGAACGCGACGAGCGCGACGTGGTCCTCGTCGCTCAGCTGCTCGAGCAGGCGCGTGACCGCGTGCTTCACGTCGGTGAGCTTCGTGCCCTCGGCGCTCGTCGCCTCGCCCATCGAGCCCGAGGTGTCGAGCACGAGCACCAGGCTCGCGGCATGCCGCGCCGCCCCGCGCGCGCCGCGCACCGAGACTTGCAGCAGCGGATGGGTCGCGCTGCCCGCAGGCAAGCGAGGCTCGCCGAGCTCTGCGGCGACGTAGAGCCCGCCCGAGCCGGCGGGCTGCGGCTCCGACGGGCGCGGGGCGTCCTCGTCGGCGTGATAGCCGATGAGCTCAGACGCCCGAATTTCCTCGGCGCGCGCGACCTCGCCGCGCGCGGTTCGGCCCCGCCAGCGTGTGTAGCTCGCGTCGCTGCCTGCGCACGCGGCGAGGAGACAGAGCGCGGCGAAGAGCGACGAAGTGCGGGTCATCCACGAGGAAACGCGCGACCGCGCGCGACCTTACAGCCGACGCGGCGACGAGCCTTACAGCCCGCGCCTCGGCTGCTACTCTCTGCGCGCCGACCGGACGAACCGCGCGGAGGAGATCTCATGGCGAACCTGCTCGAACAGCTGACCGAGATGACCGTGGTCGTGGCCGACACGGGGGACTTCAAGTCGATCGAGAAGTTCCGCCCGCGCGACGCGACGACGAACCCGTCGCTGATCACCGCCGCCGCGCAGATGCCCGAGTATGCCGACCTCGTCACCGAGGCGGTCCGCTGGGCGCACGCGCAGGGCGGCTCGCGCGAGCAGCAGATCACGAACGCGCTCGACCGGCTCGCCGTGGAATTCGGCCGGAAGATCCTCGAGATCATCCCCGGACGCGTCTCGACGGAGGTCGACGCGCGCCTCAGCTTCGACACCGCAGGCACCGTCGAGAAGGCGCACAAGCTGATCGGCTGGTACGAGGCCGCGGGCGTCAGCCGACAGCGCATCCTCGTGAAGATCGCCTCGACCTGGGAGGGGATCCGCGCCGCCGAGGTCCTCGAGAAGGAGGGCATTCACTGCAACCTGACGCTGCTCTTCGGGCTGCATCAGGCCATCGCGTGCGCGGAGGCCGGCGCGACGCTGATCTCGCCCTTCGTGGGACGCATCCTCGACTGGTACAAGAAGGACACCGGCCGCGCGGGCTACCCCTCGCACGAAGATCCGGGCGTCGTCTCGGTGACGACGATCTTCAACTACTACAAGCGTCACGGGCACAAGACCGAGGTGATGGGCGCGAGCTTCCGCAACGTCGGTGAGATCACCGAGCTTGCCGGCTGCGATCTGCTCACGATCTCGCCGCAGCTCCTCGCAGAGCTGAAGAGCACCGAGGGCACCCTGCCGCGCAAGCTCGACGCCGCGAACGCGCAGGCGCTCGGGCTGCCGCGCATCGCGATGGACGAGGCGGTCTTTCGCAAGATGCACGCCGAGGACCGCATGGCGAACGACAAGCTCGCCGAGGGCATCGACGGCTTCTCGAAGGCGCTCGTGCAGGCCGAGAAGCTGCTCGGCGAGAAGCTCGACGCGCTCGGCGGCGTGTAGCCGCGGCGCGCGCCGAACCTTCAGCGGCGACCTCGCCCCTCTCCGGACGCAGCACGCGCCGGACGAGGGGCGCCCCAATTGTGGCCGTAGCGGATGAGCGCTTGATCGAGGTCATCCGCGGATTGCCTCCCGGGCGCACGTGGCCCTGAAGAGCGGGCGGTGCCGCACGCGGCGGCCATCCATCGCTGGAGGTGCCGAATGCGTCGGGCTGCACACGGATCACTCGTGCTCGCTCTCGGATTGTTGCTTGCCTCGTGCGCGGCCGATACGCCGGCGAACTCCGCCGATGGCGGCCCGGGCGATGGCGCAGTGTCGGGGGACGGGGGCGGCCAAGACGCCGGGCGCGTGGACGCTGGCCCTGCGGTCGACGGCGGCGCAATCGACGGCGGCGCAATCGACGGCGACGTGCTCGACGGAGACCTGCTCGACGGAGACCTGCTCGACGGAGACCTGCTCGACGGAGACGTGCTCGACGCGGGGCTCAACGACGACGCAGGGGCGGCGGCGCCCGACGCGGGCGCCGAGGACGCGGGGCCAGCGCCAGCGGTCACCTGCCACGACTGTCACGGCGACGTCGATAGCCCGGCGCCCCCGATCGGTCTGCGCGGGACGACGAGCACGGCAGAGCGGGGAGTCGGAGCGCACCGCAGCCATCTCGGCACGTCGGCGTGGCACCGCGAGGTCGCCTGCACCGACTGTCATATCGTGCCCACCGCGATGCGCGACGTCGGGCACATCGACACGCCGCGCCCGGCGGAGCTGACCTGGAGCGCGCTCGCCACGGCCGACTCTGCGACGCCGGCCTTCGACGGCGTGCGCTGCGCAGGCGCGTATTGCCACGGCGCGACGCTGCTGCCGGGCGGTTCGAACACGACGCCCAACTGGACGACGGTCGACGGCACGCAGGCCGACTGCGGGACCTGCCACGGGCTGCCGCCTGGCGGCTCGCACCCGACCTCGGGCCTCTGTTCGACGTGCCATCCGACGATGAACGCCGCGGGCGAGATCACCGACCCGGCGCGCCACATCGACGGCGTCGTCGACGTCGTCGCGCTGAACTGCACGAGCTGCCACGGGGACCTCGCCACCGGGCCCGCGCCTCCGCGAGACACCAGCGGCGGGACGGCGACCTCGCGGCGCGGCGTCGGCGCGCACGCGAGCCATTTGCGCACGTCGACGTGGCGCCATGAGATCGGCTGCACCGAGTGCCACGACGTGCCCGCCGCAGTGACGGACGTCGGCCACATCGACTCGGCGCTCCCCGCAGAGCTGACCTGGGGCGCGCTCGCGACGGCCGACACTGCGTCCCCGGGCTTCGACGGGGCGCGTTGCTCCGGCGCGTACTGCCACGGCGCCACGCTGCAGCCCGGCGGCACGAACACGGCGCCGAACTGGACGACGGTCGACGGAAGCCAGTCGGCCTGCGGCACCTGCCACGGTCTCCCGCCAGGCGGCACGCACCCGTCGTCGGGGAACTGCTCGACGTGCCATCCGACGATGAACGCCGCGGGCGACATCATCGACCCCGCGCGGCACATCGACGGCGTCGTCGACATCACGGCCATGACCTGCACGAGCTGTCACGGCGATGTCGCCGTCGGCCCGGCGCCGCCGACCGACACGACGGGCGGTACGGCGACCTCACGGCGTGGCGTCGGTGCCCACGCGAGCCACCTCCGCAGCTCGACCTGGCGCCGCGAGATCGCGTGCACGGAGTGCCACCTCGTGCCGGCGGCGGTGTCGGCGGTCGGGCACATCGACACGGCGCTCCCGGCTGAGCTCACCTGGGGAGCGGTCGCGAACGCCGACGGGGCGAGCCCCGCGTTCAACGGGACCACCTGCACTGGCACCTACTGCCACGGCCCGACGCTGATGTCGGGCGGCACGCTGACGACGCCGACCTGGGCGCGCGTCGACGGTCTGCAGGCAGCGTGCGGCACTTGCCACGGCATCCCACCGGGGGGCGCGCACCCGAGCGAGCTCAACTGCAATATGTGCCACTCGACCGTGATCAGCGCGGCCGGCATCATCACCGCCCCAGCGCTCCACGTCGACGGCATCGTGCAGCGCACGAACTACCACCCGCCAGGCTGGGCGGCCCCGACGAGCCACGGCCGCACGTTCAACGCGAGCGGCGCGAGCGCGTGCCAGAGCTGCCACGGCGCGACGCTCACGGGGGGCACGGTCGGGGTCTCGTGCGAGAGCTGCCACTCCGGCTGGCAGACCGACTGCACGTTCTGCCACGGCAATCGGACCACTGGAGTGTCGTCACCGCCCGAGGGAGTCGATGGGCAGCTCGCGCGCCTCGACATCACGGTCGGCGCGCACGCGGAGCACGTGTCCGCGACCACGATGCACTCCGCGTGGAACTGCACCTTCTGCCATGGGGCGACGACGCCGACGTCCGCGCTGTCCGTCGGGCACATCGACGGCGACGCGCGCGCGGAGGTGGCGTTCGGTCCGATCCTCGGCGCGGGCACGACGTACGCAACGACGACCGGAGGCTGCGGCAACACCTACTGCCACGGCAACGGCAACGTGCGCGCCGCCGCGCCCGAGTGGGACACGAACCCGACGCTCAACTGCGGCTCGTGTCATGCACCGTTCACCGGCGCGACCTCGACGCAACTTCGGGCGATGAGCGGCGAGCACGACCGGCACGTGCGCAGCCTCGGATACACCTGCAACCGCTGTCACGCAGCGAGCGTCAGCGCGACGGGCGCGCTGCTGCGGGTCGACCAGCACGTCAACGGGATCGTCGAGGTGAGCGTGCCGACGTTCAACTCGACGGCGTGCGGCGGCGCCGGTAGCTGCGCGCCCGCCGGCTGCCACGGCACCCAGTGCTGGTAGCGGCCACTGCGTGAGCCCAGCGCGGACGGCGCCCTCCCGGCTCGCCGCGGGAGCGGCCTCGCGCTGCACGCTCGCGCTGGGTCGGGGTACGCTGCGTCGATGACGGCCCTCAGCCCCGTGTCTGCCGTCCCGACATGATGGTCCAAGCGCCGCCCGCCTCCGAGAACGCCGCGATGCTGCCGCTCGTCCCGCGCACGACGTGGGACGCGCGCTTCATTGCCGGGCACCCAGCGCACGCCGCGCTCGAGCGCGCCGCCGCGTGCTTCGCGGACGCGCGCGAGTGGCCTCAGCCCGCGACGTGGCGCGGCGCGCTCGAGGCCGCTGGGCTCGCGACGCCGCTCGTGACGGAACACGGCCTCCCGATCGGCTTCGCGCTCTCGCCGCCGAAGAGCAAGTCCCGCCGCCGGCGCGCGCCGGTGGACGTCGGGACGATCTACGACGAGCGGATCTACGTGCGCGGCGAGGTGCCGAGCCGCGCGGACTCTTGGCATGATTTCCTGAATATGCTGATCTGGGCGACCTTCCCGGCGGCGAAGCGCGCGGTCAACGAGCGGCAGCGGAGCGCGCTGCGCGCCTACGTGCTCGACGGCGCCCCGCGGATCCCCGGCGCGCGCACGCGAGAGCAAGACGCGCTCTCGATGTTCGACGAGGGCGGCATCCTCGTGCTCTCGACGCCCGACGCCGCGCCCGGCGTGAACGCTGCCCTCGAGCGCGCAGACGCCGACGCGCTCGGGGCGTCGGTGCGCACGGGCGAGGTCGTCGTGTTCGCGTTCGGGCACGCGCTCCACGAGCACCTGCTGTCGAGTCCGCTCACGGTGCGGGCGTTCGCGCTGCCGCTCGTCGTCGAGGCGCTGCCCGGCGCGCTCGACGCGCGCATCGCGCTCGCGGACGTGACGCTCGCGGCTGCGCTCGCGGAGCGGCGCGTGCTCACCGCGCCGACGGGCGTGCCCGCGATGCCGGTGACCGCGGCGCTCTTCGGCTGAGCCGCGCCTCCGCTCGCGCAGTTTGCAGAGCCCGAGGAGCGCGCGGGTCAGTCGGTCGGCGTCACGGCACCATCGCTGACGTCGTAGAGGCGCATCCGCGCGCCTGTGACGTTGACGACGGCGGGCACGCAGAACACGCGCGGTCGGGCGACCTCGCCCACCGGACGCTGAATCCGGCGGTGGAGGTGCCCGTGCAGCACGTGCGCGTGCGGGTGCTGCTCGAGGAGCGAGAGGACGCGCTCTTGGTCGTGCAGGCCGTTGATCCACTGCCACGCGGCGTTGTCGTGCTTGAAGGGCGTGTGATGCACGACGAGGAGCACGGCTTCACGCGCGAGCGCGGGGTCCGCGAGGCGCTTCGCGAGCGCGGCGCCGACCTCTGCGGTGACGTAACCCTGCGAGCGGATCACGTTTTGATGACGGGAGACGTCGACCGGCAGCACGAAGGCGCGCTCGATCGGCTGCACCTTGCCGGGCTCGGCGGCGGCGCCTCGCGCCCACGCGCGGAGCGGCCCTTCGATGGCGCGACGCCAGCCCGTCGGCGAGGTGTACGCGTCGTGATTGCCGGGGATCAGCGTGACGGCGTCGCCGCCGAGGCCCGCCTCCGAGAGCAGCTCGGCGAACGTCTCGTACTGCCGCTCCGTGCCGAATTCCGTGAGGTCGCCCGAGAAGACGAAGTGCGTCGCCGCCGCCCGCTGCGCCTCCGCGAGAGCGCCGCGCAGCTTCTCCATGCGGCCCTCCGCGTCGAGCACCCTCCCCGTGCTCGCGAGGCGCATCGGCACATGCACCGCCTCGCCTGGCGCGAGGAGGTGCACGTCCGAGAGATGCGCGAGCAGAGACACTGCGGAGAGGCTACGTCGCAGCGCCCCTCAGCGCACTCGCCGCGGCAACGACTCAGCGCCCGAGGTGCGCGAGCACGCGCGCGGTGACCGCCGCCTTGTGGAAGCCGAACTTCTCCGCGATCACCTCGCCCGGCGCGCTCGCGCCGAAGCGGTCGACGCCGAGCACCAGCCCGCGGCGTCCGACGAGCTTCCACCAGCCGTTCGTGCGCCCTGCCTCGACGACGACGATGGTCGTCGCGTCGTCCTCCGGCACGACGGCGGCGCGGTACGCGGCGTCCTGCGCCTCGAAGCGCTCTCGACACGGCATGCTGACGACGCGCGCGCGGACGCCCGACTTCACGAGCTCCGCGTGCGCCTCGACGGCGATGCCGACCTCGCTGCCCGTCGCGACGAGCACGACCTCGGGCGTGCCCTCCGCCTCGACGACGGTGTAGCCGCCGCGCCAGACGTCGCGAATCGCGAAGCCCGCCGGCCGCGGGAGGACGGGCAGCTTGTGCCGCGAGAGCATCATCGTGGACGGGTGCTCGCCCTCGGGGCGCGCCAGCGACCACGCCCAGACCATCGCGGTCTCGAGCCCATCCGCGGGGCGCCAGACGTCGAGCTGCGGGATCAGACGCAGCGACTCGACGTGCTCGATCGGCTCGTGCGTCGGGCCGTCCTCGCCGACCCAGAAGCTGTCGTGCGTGAAGACGAAGATCGTCGGCAGCTTCGACAGCGCGGCGAGGCGCACGGGCGCGCGCATGTAATCGCTGAAGACCAGGAAAGTCGCGCAGAACGGGACGAAGCCGCCAAAGTAGGCGAGCCCGTTCGCGACGCCGCCCATCGCGTGCTCGCGGATGCCGAAGTGCAGGTTTTTTCCTGCAAAAGACGCATCCGGCAGCACATCGGACGCGATCGACGCGGGCGCGACGAAGGGCACGCCCTTGATGCCGGTGTTGTTCGAGGGCTCGAGATCCGCCGAGCCGCCGATCATCCACGGCAAGAGCGCCGCGGCCTTCTGAATGACCTTGCCGGAGAGCGCGCGCGTCGCGGCGGCGTCGGTGCCGACGGCCGCGACGAGCTGCTCGGGGAGATCGCTCGGCGCCTTGCGCGCCCAGTGCGTGTCCCAGAGCGCGGCGAGCTCCGGGCGGGCTGCGCGCCAGGCGGCGAAGCTCTTGTCCCAAGACTCGCGGGCCTTGCGGTTGCGCTCGGCGACCGCGGCGAACACCGGGCGCACCTCGTCCGGGATGTGGAAGGTCTCGTCGGGCCAGCCGAACGCCGCGCGGACGCGCTTCATCTCGTCGGCGCCGAGCGGGGCGCCGTGCACGTCGTGCGTGCCCGCCTTCGTCGGCGCGCCGAAGCCGATCGTCGTCTTGGCGATGATCAGGGACGGCCGCTTCGTCTGGGCGCGGGCGGTCGCGAGCGCCGCGCGGATCTGCACGTGATCGTGCCCGTCGATGTGCTGCACCTGCCAGCCGTACGCCTCGAAGCGGCGCCCGACGTCCTCGGTCATCGAGAGCTCGAGGTGCCCCTCGATCGTGATGTCGTTCGCGTCGTAGACGAAGACGAGGTTGCCGAGCCCGAGGTGCCCCGCGAGCGACGCGGCCTCTGCCGTGACGCCCTCCTCCATGTCGCCGTCCCCGCAGAGCCCGTAGACGTGCGCGTCGATCACGGCGTGATCGGAGTCGTTGAAGCGCGCGGCGAGCATCTTGCTCGCGAGGGCCATGCCGACCGCGTTCGAGAAGCCCGCGCCGAGCGGTCCCGTCGTCGCCTCGACGCCGACCGTGTGCCCGAACTCCGGGTGCCCCGGCGTCTTGCTGCCCCACTGACGGAACTGCTTGAGCTCGTCGAGCGGCAGGTCGTAGCCGTGCAGGTGCAGGAGCGAGTAGAGGAGCGCGCTCGCGTGCCCGCCTGACAGCACGAAGCGGTCGCGGTTCTGCCAGCCGGGCGCGCTCGCGTCGTGGCGCAGCACTTCCGTCCAGAGGACGAAGGCGAGGTCCGCCGCGCCCATCGGCGTGCCGGGATGCCCCGATTTCGCCTTCTCGACCTGGTCGGCGGCGAGCATACGGAGGGTGTCTACGCAGCGCCGGCGGAGCGGCTCGGGGAGGGTCACGAGGTCCATGGGCGGGACTTTCACACGCTTCGCTGCGTCGGCGAAACAGCACAGTTGAGGAATCGCCCGAGCCACCGTACGGTGTCCCTCGGGGAGCCGGGTGAATCTTCACGACAGGGAGTCGCGTGGCGACGCAGAGCCTGCGCCGATCGCTGAAGCGACGGCGGCGGCGATCGCTGCGCTCGACGGCACCGCGCGACAAGCGCTCGAGCGCATCCCCGATCCCGTGGTCATCCACTGCGGCGACGAGGGGCGCATCGCGTTCGCCAACCGGGCAGCGCTCGCGCTCGCGGGGCTGACCTCCGAGGACGAGGTCCTCGGCGCTTCGGTGTTCGCGATGGTCGCCGAGCGGGATCACTCGATCGTCATCGAGCGCATGCGGCTCGAGCGCGCGACGCTCGCCCGCCTGCCGCCGATCCGCCTGCATCTCCGCCGAGCGAACGGTGAGGTCGTCGAGGTCGAGGCGCACAGCACCTACTATCCCGAGACGAGCGAGACCTTCGTCGTGGCGCGCGACACCTCCGAGCAGCGACGCATCGAGGGCACGCTGCGGGAGCTCGAGGCGCGGCTCGCGCTCGCGGATCGCCTGAGCGCCGTCGGCACGCTCGCGGCGGGCGTCGCGCACGAGATCAACAATCCGCTCTCGTATGTGTCGCTGCACCTCGCGCTCCTCCGTGAGGGGCTCGAGGCGCCCGCGCGCTGCGGCGAGTGCGCGCCCGTCGTCACGGAGGCGCGCGAGCACCTCGCCAACGTGCAGGAGGGGCTCGGTCGAGTGCGCACGATCGTGCGCGATCTGCGGACGTTCACGCGCAGCGACGAGGCGGAGCTCGGGCCCACGGACACGAACGCGGTCGTCACGTCGACGTGCTCGCTCGTGCGCAACGAGCTCGGCAAGCGCGCCCACCTCGTGCAAGCGCTCGGGGCTTTGCCGCGGGCGCACGCCAGCGACACGCGGCTCGGGCAGGTGCTGCTGAACTTGCTGCTCAACGCGATGCAGGCGACGCCGGAGGGCAGCCCGGACGCGCACACGATCACGGTGACGACGTCGCTCGCGGGGGACGGGCGGGTCTGCCTCGAGGTGAGCGACACCGGCAACGGCATCGCGCCGGAGAACCTGGCGCGCGTCTTCGCGCCATTCTTCACGACGAAGCTCGGCGGCGAGGGCACCGGCCTCGGCCTCTGGGTCTGTCACACGATCGTCAGCGGCATGGGCGGCGAGCTCTCCGTGATGAGCGAGCCCGAGCGCGGCGCGACGTTCCGCGTGTTGCTGCAGCCGGCCGCGCGCCCGGCACCGCCGCTCGACGTGCCGCTCGAGGCTGCGTCGGTCGAAGCCCCGCGCCGCCTCCGCGTGCTGGTCGTCGACGACGAACCCGCCATCTGCGAGGCGCTCGTGAACGTGCTCGACCTCGACCACGAGGTGACGGTCGCTGGCGGCGTGCGGGAGGCCCTCGCGCACCTCGAGAGCGCCCCGTTCGACGTCATCCTCGCGGACCTGTCCATGCCGGACGGCAGCGGCGTCGATGTGCTCGCGTGGCTCGAGGCGCGCGCCGACGAGCGAGCGCGGCGGCTGGCGTTCATGACGGGCGGAGTCCTCGACGAGCGCACCCGCCTCAAGATCGAGCGCGCGGGCTGCCCGTGCCTCGACAAGCCGTTCACGATCGACGCCGTGCGCAGCCTCGTGGAGGCGGTCGGGCGCGCCTAGGTCGGCGACGAAAGCCCGCTCGCCCGCACGGGCTCACGCGCGGGCTCCTCGCACGACGGGCGACGCGAGTCGACGTTCAGGTCGCGCTCAGGCGGGCTCGCGCCAAGGGCCATCGAGGCGCAGCGTGCAGAGCTCCGTCGGCCGCGCGGCGTCGTCGACGTCGAGCACGACGAGCGCCCGCGTCGGGTCGTCGAGGTCGAACGCGAGCCCCTCGGCCTTGGCGCGGAAGGGCTCCCCGCGCTCGTCGACGAGCGGCGCGACGCGCGCGCTGGTCTGCGCGCTCAGGCTCGCCATCACGCCGAGCACGACGCCCGCCACCGGGCCATCGTCGATGGCGCTCGGCGACGCCTCCGCGGCGGCCAGGAAGAAGAGCCGCTCGTGCGCCGCGCAGGCGTCGGTGAAGGTCAGCCGCGTGTCGCCGAGGGCGCCGAGGTCCCAGCGGACGACGTCGGTGATCGTTGGAGGTGCAACGGTCTCCGGCGCGTCGAGGTAGCGGAGGAGCGCGTCGAGGGGCAGGTCGCAG
>CAIUAC010000826.1 GCA_903896985.1 uncultured Sandaracinus sp. | reverse complement strand
GGCAGCGCGCCCGCGATGCTCTCCGCCAAGACCGGCAATCGAGTGCGCGTGCTGCGCTACGTCTTCGGGCTCGCCGGAATTCCCTCGGACCTCGTCGCCGTGCGCAGCAAGGCGGCGGACATCACCGAGTCGCCCGTCGCCGACGCGGAGACCTACGCGAGCGCGCTCCTGCGCCTGCAGCTGCCGAGCGGCGAGGCGTGGATCTCCGGCGGCGAGCGCTGGATGCCGTTCGGCTACGTCCCGCCGATCCTCCGTGGCCAAGAGGGCCTCGTCATCGCGCCGGGCGCGGCGCGCGTGCGCGTGAGCGCGGCGCCTGCCGGCGGGGAGCTGCACGAGGTCGTCGCCGACGTGCACCTCGGCGTCGACGGGCAGGCGCGCGTCGACGTCACCGAGACCTTCCGCGGCAGCGGCGCGATCGGCTGGCGCGGTCAGCTCGAGGAGATCCCCGCCGCCGAGCTGCAGCGCCGCTTCGAGCAGGGCTACGTCGCGCGGCTCGTGCCGGGCGCGGAGCTCACCTCGATCGACATCCTCGACGAGGAGAAGCCCGATCAGCCGCTGGTCGTGAAGTACGCGTTTACCGTCGGGGACCTCGGTCGCCGCGCGGCGGGACACTGGCTGATCCCCGGGCTCTTTCCGCTGCAGCTCGGCGGGACGTTCGCCTCGCGCGCCTCGCGCACGACGACGCAGCTGATCGCCGGAGACACCGACGAGCACATCACGATCCGCTTCCACGCGGCCGACGCGGCGCTCCCGACCGCGCCCGCTCCGATCAGCCTGAGCGGGCCCGGAGGCGCGACCTTCACCTGGCGCGCGGTACGCGCTGCCGGCAGCTACACCATCGACCGCACCGTGCACGTGCCGCTCCAGCGCGTCGCCCCCGCGGCGTACCCCGACCTCGCGAGCTTCTGCCGCCGCGCCGACGAGGCCGAGGCGCGCGACACTTCGTTCGCCGTGCGCTGACGCGCCGGGCGCTCCGCGCGAGCGCTCCCCCGTGCGAGTCCACACTCCCGCGTGCTCGAGGCTCGCTCGACACGCGCGGCCCGGTGGGACTAGCCTCACCCAATGACGCGTATTTCCCTCGCCGTGAGCCTCGCTCTCGCGGTGTTTCTCTCGGGCTGCACCTGCGACTCGGCCACTCCGGGCGTGCGCGGTCGCCGCGACCTCGGCGCGGAACTCGATGGCGGACACGCGCTCGACGAGGGCACGATCGCGCCCACGGACGCGCACGTTCGTCAGGACATCGGCCCCGACTACGACGCGTTCTTCGTCCTCGATCCGCCGCCGCGCGAGTGCCTCCCCGACGGCGGCTCAGGCCCGCCGGCCGTCCCGCCGGGCGGCACTCCAGACTGCCCCGACGACAAGAATCGCGCGGGCTGCCCGTGCTATCCGCCCGGAACGACCGCGCCCTGCTGGCCCGGGCTGCGCGCGAACCGCGACCGCGGCGTCTGTCACGACGGCACGACGACGTGCGAGCCCTTCGACGAATTCAGCGGTCGCTGGGGCGCGTGCACGGGCTACACGCTCCCGGCCGCGGGCGCGACGCGCGGCGCCGCAGCGTGCCATTGCTTCTCCGCGGGTCAGTGGGCGATCGCGAATCTGTCGCCCTGCTTCATCGACTACGGCGCGGGGATGACCTACGCAGTCTCGACCTATCAAGACGCCTCGGGAGCCCCGCAGTGCCCCTCGGTGTCGGGCGCGCCCCCGCCGAGTCCCATGGGCCCGACGTGGAGCACAGACACTCTGAACGTCGACTGCCAAGGGCATTTTCGACTCTGCTACACGCTAAAGGCCGGCAACGCGATGACGCCGAGCCCGAGCGATTGCACCGTGGCGCAGACCTGCGTCGAGGACTGGTACGACACGCCCGGCGCGACGCAGACCTTCCCGCCGCTGCCCTCTTGGGTCGGCGCGAGCTCCAGCTGCGCGGGGCAGTTCGCGACCTCCGGCGGCTACGGCGAGATGAGCGTTCAAGGTCTCTCGATCGAGTGCGATCTGATCGACGATGGCTCGGGCGCGCCCTTCGTCTTCAATCGCGTCAACTACTGCCCTCTCAGCTGCAACACCGATCCGACGGCGCCCGGCTGCGCGATGTGCATGTCGGGCGGCTCCGGGAGTTTCTGAGAGAGCATGGAGAATCGCGCATGAGCGAAGAAGCCTTCGATGTCGTCACCGGGGCCTTCGGCTTCTCGGGCAAATACCTCACACGGCGCTTGCTCGCCGACGGCCGCAAGGTCCGAACTCTCACCAATTCGCCTGCGCGCAAGCACGAGTTCGGCGCTCGCGTCGAGGTCCACCCGCTCGCCTTCGACGACCCGGACGCGCTCGCGCGCTCGCTCGAGGGCGCGCGCTCCCTGACCAACACCTATTGGGTGCGCTTCAATCACGCGACGTTCCAGCACGCGTCGGCGGTCGAGAACACCCAGAAGCTCTTCGCCGCGGCGAAGAGGGCGGGAGTGCCCCGCGTCGTGCACGTCTCGATCACGAATCCCTCGCTCGAGTCGCCCTTCGAGTACTTCCGCGGCAAAGCCGTGCTCGAGAAGGCGCTCGTCGACTCGGGTCTCTCCCACGCGATCGTCCGCCCTGCAGTGTTGTTCGGCGCCGAGGATATCCTCGTCAACAACATCGCTTGGTCCCTGCGCAAACTGCCAGTCTTCGGGCTGTTCGGCGACGGCTCGTATCGCCTGCAGCCTGTGCACGTCGACGACTTCGCTGCGGTGCTCGAGCGCGAGACGACGGGCACTTCAAACTTGGTCGTCGAGGGCATCGGTCCCGAGTCGTTCACCTATCGAGGGCTCGCCGAGACCCTGCGCGAAACGCTCGGGCTCTCGACGCCGATCTGGGGCTTCCCGCCGCGCGTCGCGTGGCTCGCCGGCTGGGCGATCGGCAAGCTCGTCGGCGACGTCACGATCACCTGGGAGGAGGTCGGCGGGCTGATGGCCGATCTGCTCCACGTCGACGCGCCCGCGTGCGGTCCGACGAAGCTCAGCGAGTGGGCGAAGGAGCACCGCGCGACGCTCGGCGCAGCCTACGCCTCCGAGCTCGGCCGTCGCCTCGACCGCACGCGCCCCTATTGAACCGCGCGGTCGCCGATCATCCGTCCTCGAGGCGTCGTATCATGGGCGGAGTGCAGTCCCTCGATGTCGCGCCGGGGAACCGATGAGTCGCCCCGCCGGGTGGGTACAACCCCCGATGCCGCTCCCCGTCGGGACAGGCCCTTTCCACGTGAAGGGCGTGCTCTACCTCGGCACGCAGAAGTACTTCAACACGCAGGTCGAGGGCGGCCTCGCGCGGCTCGCGGCGACGCTCGACGATCCGCAGGTGCGCGACTTCATCCAGCAGAAGTTCCTCCCCTCGAGCTGGTACGACGTCCTCCCGGTCGCGCCGCTGATCCGCGCCGAGGCGGAGGTGAGCAAGCAGGCAGTCGCCACCTACCTGCGTCAGCGCGCCCGCTTTCAGGCGCAGGACGACATCTCCGGCGTCTACCGCTGGCTCCTCAAGCTCGCCTCGCCAGAGACCATCGCGCTCAAGCTGCCGCGGCTCCTCACGCAGATCTTCGACTTCGGCGAGAGCCGCGCCGAGAAGGTCGGCGAGAACCGCGTGCGCATCGCGCTCGAGGGCTTTCCGGCGTTGCTCGGGGAGTGGTACACGCACGCGTTCGAGGTCTACGCGAAGACCGCCCTCGAGCTCGCCGGGGCCAAGAACGTCTCCCTCTTGATGAAGACGCAGGCGGAGGACGCGGGCGGAGGTCGCGTCCCCCTCGTCACGCTCGGCGGCGACATTCGCTGGGACCAATAGTGCTATGCCTCCGGCGCCGGCCGTGCGCCGCGCTCAGGAGGATTCGATGCGCCGTCTCTTTGCGTCCGTACTCATCGTCAGCACGTCTCTCGCGTTCGTCGCCGGCTGCGGCGGTGCCGCCACCGCGGAGGGCACCACGCCCGCCGACCCCGCGCAGCAGGGCGACCAAGCCGCCGCGGCGTCGACCGCAGCGCTCGTTCCGTGGAAGGACGCCGTCGTCGGCGACCACACGACCTGCGCCGTCAGCAACGAGGAGTTCGTCGTCACGGCCGAGTCGGCCAAGGTCGAGCACGAGGGGCACACCTACTACTTCTGCTGCCCGGGCTGCATCGCGCGCTTCCAGGAGAATCCCGCGCAGTACCTGACGGCGAACTGAGCTTCAGCGGCGCCTCGCCGAAACGACGAAGCGGCCGCGCGCGAACTCGCAGAGGGACGCCACGCCCGCGGAGGAGCAGTGACCTCGGGTCACTCTCCTGCGCGGGCCCTGTGGCCGCGGCTTCGAGGCGCTGCCTGGTTCAGGGCGCGCCGCAGTTGAGCCACTTGCCGAGCTCGATGCGCTCCGCGTCCGTCAGGCTCGAGTCCTGCGGCATGCTGTCGTTGTAGACCGTCTGGTCGATGATCCCGGCCGCGTTGGCCCGGATGCTGGCGAGCGAGGTCGTGTCGGTCCGCGAGCCCGGGCCGTGGCAGCCGCTGCAATTGGTGTTCATGAACGCGGCGCCGAAGTTGTCGTACGTCACGGGGGACGCGGCGTCACAGGTGATGTCTCCCGCGCCGAGCCCGGTGGACGGCGAGCACGCAGCGAGGCCGAGCGCGAGGGCGCCGAGCACGGCGAGCGTGAGGGTGGACGAGACGAGCTTCGTGAGCGGCATGGAATGGGTCACCTCTCATGGGTACCTCAGCGACGACCGCGGCAGGCAGCAAATCGTGATTCGCTCCCTCGGCCGCGCAGCACCGCGCTCGGCGCGACGCGCGCTCGGCGCCCGCCCGGCTCAGCCCCAGCGCAGCGAATAGCGCGCGCCCGTCGGGGTCAGGTCGTGCAGCTCGATCGTCGGGTGCTGAGCGCCGGAGAGCTCGAGCGCGGCGCGTACGCCCTCCATCAGGCTGCGCGCGACGAGCGGCGGCAGGATGTGCTCGGGCCACGAGATCGCGATCTCCGCGGCGCTCCGCTGCGTCTCGACGCGCTCGAGGACGAGGGAGTCCCGCGTCAGGCTCTTCCACTTGTGGGCTGCGCCGCTGACGAGGCGCTCCGGCGAGAGCACCGCGAAGAGCACGCGGTAGAGCGGCCCGGCGAGCAGCGCGCGGTACTGCTCGCGACGCCACGCGAGGAAGCTGCGCTCGTCGAGATCGTACTCGTCCGCGATCACGAGCAGCGTGCCGACCACGTGCGTCACGGGGAGCCAAGCCGTCGGCAGAGGCGGGTCCATCAGCGTGTCCGCGAGCGCCTGTGGCAGGGCGCGTATCACCTCGGCGGGGAGCGGCCTCGAGGTGATCGCGTCCCGGATCAGCGACGCCTTCATCATGGCGCGCGCGTGCGAGCCGAGGCCGCCCGGGAGCTTTCGCAAGTAGCTGTCGAGGCCGTCACCCATGCTTTGCCCCCGCACGAGCCTATCACGTCGGCGCAGATCGCCCGCTGACCGCTGGCCAACGCCTGAGCCCCATGCTGGCTGGATGAGCTGGCGCGGTCCCGCGGGGCCCCGCGCCATGTCCCGCGTCCCGTTCACGTCAGCAGCGGCCCTCCGCCGCAGAGGGGAGGGCCGCGGTGGTGGCTAGCGGTAGGTGAAGCGCAGCTCGTAGTCGCAGATCTGGTAGATGTCGCCTTCTTCGATCTTCTTGCTGTCGATGCGGCGCCCCTGGTGCTCCACGCCGTTCGTCGAGCCGAGATCCTTCATGTAGAAGGCGCCGGACTGGAACACCACCGCCGCGTGCCGCCGCGAGATGTTGCCGTCCTTGATCGCGAGATCGGCCGACTTGCTGCCGCGACCGATGACGAACTCGTCCTTCGCGACGGGGACCTTCTGCCCGTTGAAGATGACGAACAGCGTCGGCATCGCGCCTCCCGGGAGGGGCGCCGGGGCTCCGCCGGTCGAGGACGGGACGCGCGGTGCGCTCGGCAGCGGGGGCGGCGCGCTGCCGCTCATGCCGCCACCCGGATAGGCGGGCGGGCGCTGCGTGGGGGGCGGTGGGTACGAGCCCGGAGCCGACGGGGGCGGTGCGCCGAACGCAGGCGCCGCGGGGAGCGGAGCCGCGGCGCTCGGGGGCGGTGGCTGCTGCGGATAGCCCGCTCCACCTGGCGCAGGATACGGAGGCCGCGGACCGGCGGGCGGCGGCGGTGCCTGGGGATAGCTCGGTGCGGCCGCGTAGCCGGGCCCAGGAGGCGGCGCGCCGTACCCACCCGGGTAAGACGGCGCCGCTGGCGCACGCCCTGGAGGCGGTGGCGGTGCGCTCGGGATCGACGCGCGTCCGCCGGAGGGCGCGGGGGCCGGCGCCGTCGCCCGACCGACCGACGGAATCGGGCCGGCGGGTGGCACGTCCATGCGCGGGATCGGCGCCGCGGTGGGCATCGGCGACGGGGCCGACCCACCCGGAGTGGGCGTGCCGGTCGCGGAAGGCGCGCGCGTGCCGTAGTTCCGCGACCGCGCGTACTGCCGCATCGCTTCGTTGATGAGGTAGTCGGTCGAGCACTCGAGCTCCGCGCTCATCTGCTCGAAGATGTCCCAGAGGTAGTCGCGACACTGGAAGTGTCGAAGCGTCTTCTTGTTCTGTTCCTGGCTCATCTGGTGTCTCTCGCTCAGTGCGCCGCTGGAGCGGCCCCTGCTGCAGGCGGGGCGGTGACGCGCTCACGCAGGGCGGCGACCGCCGAGGTGGCGACCTTGCCGACCGTGTAGCCAGCTTCCCAGCTGGTGGCCTCGGGGCCCTTGACCGCGGTGGAGTCGGCGACGAGCGCCTGGAGCGCCGGGATGTCCGCCGCGGTGCCCTTGCGCTCGAAGTAGCGGAGCGCGATCACGCGGTCCCACCAGTCCGGCGAGGCGAGCTGCGCGCGCATGATCTCGTTGGGGAGCGGCGAGAGCTGCCCGAGGCGCGTCGCGTAGCCCGCGAGCTCCTCCGGCGCGTAGCTCGCGTCCGAGCCCGTCGGCAGCTTGACGAGGAACTCGGTCGCGACGCCGCCGCCGCCGATCGAGAGGACCATCTCGCCGACGCGCCAGCGAAGGCGCCAATCCGCGACGTTCGAGACGATCGGCCAGAGGCGCGGCAGCGCTTCGGGGCTGCGGATGTCGCCGACGCGGTCGAACGAGTAGTCGCGCACCGACGTCGGCGCCGCGGGGTCGAGCGCGATCGTCAGCAGCTGCTGGAGCATCGTCGCCGTCGCCTTGCCCTCGAGCGCCATCAGCGACCGCTTGCGGCGCTCGCTGAGCAGGTCGCCTTCGGCCGAGGGCTGCGACGCGATCTCGAGCAGGCGCGCCGCGACCGTGGGCTGATCGGCGAGGAACTTCATCGCCGGCAGCACGCCATCGTTGATGAAGCTCTCGCGGTTGAACGTGGCGACGTCGGTGACGCGGGCTTCGTTCACGGCGTGTCCGGGGGCGGACGCCGCCTGCAGCTGCGCGCGGACGCTGCCCTTCAGCCACTCGAGGAACGGCGCGCTCTCCATCTCGCGCTCGATCTCGATCAGGCGCTGCGAGGTGCGGGCCTTGGCCGCCGGATCGCCGAGCTGCCCGACGAGCTCAGCGACCTTGGTCATCGCTTCCTTCGGCATCCGCGCGTTGAGCGCGTTCACGAGCACCGCCGCGCCGGGCGCACCGAGCGCGCGCACGACCTGCTCCGCGCTGTAGTTGCCCGCGAGGAGCCGCCCGCCGAAGTCCTGCACGTACCAGCCGACGACGGCCTCGGTCAGCTGCGCGCGCGTCGCCGAGCTCGCCTGCGCGATCAGCAAGAAGCCCGCGTCCTTCGCGCGCTTCTGCTGCGCGCTCGGCGGCGGCACGACGCCCGCTTCGGTCGGCGTCTGCGCCGCGCCCTCGCCGCGCATCAGCGAGATCAGCCCCGGCGTGATGCCGTCGATCACCTCACGCTGCGTGTCCGGCGGGAGCCGCTGCAGCGCGCGCTGCAGCTCCGCGAGCCCGTCGACGTCGTTGCGCTCCATCTGCACGAGCGCGAGCGCCGCATGGGTGCGCAGCTCCATCGGATACTTGTCCGCGAGGATGACCGCGACGATCTTCCCGGGCCCCTTCACGGTGCCCTTCCAGTGCTCCACATCGTCGCCCGTCACTTTGCAGCCCGCTACGAGCGCGAGGGCCACGAAGGCCAGGGTCAAAGCGAGCGGGTTCGTTCGAGGAAAACGTGGCTGATTTCGCATGGTCTCTTCTCGCGCGGGTCGGGTCTCGGGGAGAACCGGCGATGGCCGGCCGACCGGGACCGCACAATACGGAGAAAGCGCCCTCCCGATCAAGTGCGCTGGAATGTTGACCTCGACGAAAGACCTCCCTACCCTGACAGTAGGATGAGGTGCGTCTGAGTATGCTTCGTACTACATCTGCCGACGATACCCCCGACGAGGAGGCCCTCGAGACCGAGACCGAGCCGGAGGCGGCGCGCCGTCACGAGGTGCTCGGCATCCTCGCGGGCGCCACGACGATCCTGCTGACGCTCTCGCTCTGGTCCTACGACGCGCAGGGCGGCGAGAACTGGATCGGGCCCGTCGGCGCGGGCGTCGCGGGCGTCGTCGCCGCGGCGTTCGGGGTCGGCGCCTGGGTGCTCCCCGTGGAGCTCGGGCTGCTGACGTTTCGCCTCTTCTCGCGCCAGGCGGCGGTGCTCGGGCTGGCGCGCGCGGTCTCGACGCTCGTCGTCGTGCTCGTCGGCTGCGCGATGCTTCACCTCGCGCTCCGCGACGTGCTCGTCTTCGGCGGGCACCTCGCCGGCGGCGTGATCGGTGAGGTCAGCGGCGAGGTGCTGCGCTCCTTGCTCGGGCTCGCGGGCGCGTTCGTGGTCGGTTGGTCGGTGCTGCTCGTCACGCTGGTGCTGCGCACCTCGATCTCGATCGTCGCGATCGGGCGCGCGATGGGCTACGGCACGAAGAAGGCGGGGACCAGCGTCTGGAGCGGGCTGCGCGCGCTCTGGGAAGCCTGGCGCGAGGCGAAGGCGCTCGAGCGCGCGGACCGAGAAGCGCGCGAAGAAGCGCTCCAGCCGCGCATCATCTCGGAGGCGCCGCCGGTGCTCTCGTCGGCGGGCGTCTAT
>CAIUAC010000825.1 GCA_903896985.1 uncultured Sandaracinus sp. | reverse complement strand
GCCGCGCTCCGTGGCCGAGTTGACCACGTTCACGACGAAGCAACTGCCGCTCCATTGATAGTCCATCGCGCCCGAGTCGAGCACGCCGACGAGCTGTCCGAGGTCGTTGAACACGCCTGAGCCCGAGTTGCCCGCGAACGCGTCCACGCTCGCGGTGAAGGTCCGCGGTCCGCTCGAGATCACCGCGCCGTTCGACGCGATCTTGATCGGGATGCCGTCGGGGTGCCCGATCAGCGTGAGCGCTGTGCCCGTGGCGAGCGGCGCGACGGGGCCCGCGAACGCCGCGGGCGTGTGCCCGACGACGTCGCGATCGAGCTCGATCACCGCGTAATCGACGGTGCCGTCCATCGTCCGCACGACGACGCGCGAGCAGGTGTAGACGTCGTCGGAGGTCAGCGGCGCGAGCACGCCGGGCGACTCGTAGCGGAGGCCGAGCACCCAGGCGTCGGTGCCGGCGCAGTTGCGCGCCGACGCGATGCAGTGCCCGGCGGTGAGGATGTGCCGATTGTCGATCAGCGTGCCCGAGCACGACGCCGCGGTGATCTGGTCGGCGAAGCGCTCGCCCGTGCAGAGCTGCGCCGCCTCGCCGAGCGTCGTCGCGCTCGTGACGCGCACGTGCGCCGGATCGCTCTGGTCGAGGTCGTAGGTGCTGACCTGCCCCGCGATCGCAGACTCCGCGAGCGCACGCAGCGACGCGCTCGAGCTCTCGTAGGGCTCGACGCGGTCGTCGACGTCGTAGACGACGGGCGCGCGGGCGGCGCCGACTTGGTCCTGCGTGGCGCAGGCGGCGAGGGAGAGCAAGAGCGTCAGTCCGAGGCGGTTGGGTGAGCCGGTGAAGAAGGTCACGCAGCCGAGTGTAGCGGCAGTTCGTGTGGATGCGTGCGAGTCGAGCGTTGCCTCGCGCGCGTCTCGGAGTGCGACCCTACGATGGTCAGTGGCACGCACGCGGCGCCCCTCGCGTGAGCGCTCCCCTCAGACGAGCGCGGCTCGCACCGCCGCGAGCAGCGCCGTCGCGCTGAACGGCTTGGCGAGCACGGCGCGCGCGTCCCACGCCGCCGTGCCGGAGGCCGCGCCGCGGAGCGGATAGCCCGACATGAACAGCACCTTGAGGCCCGGCTGTTGGCGCTTCAGCCGCTCGGCCAACACAGCCCCGGTCATGCGCGGCATCACCATATCGGTCAGCAGCAGGTCCACGGTCGTCGTCGCGGCGAGCGCCAGCGCCTGCTCGCCGTCCGCCGCGTCGAGGACGTCGTAGCCAGCGGCGGTGAGCGCGCGCCGCACGATCTTCCGAATCGCAGGCTCGTCCTCGGCGACGAGCACCGTCCCATGCGCGCGGCCCTCGCGCGGCGCAGGCGCGCTCGGCGGCGGAGCGACGGTCGGTGTCCCGCTCGCGAGGAAGAAGACCGTGAAGGTGGTCCCCTGGCCGACCTCGCTCTCGACGAAGACGTGTCCACCGCTCTGCTCGACGATGCCGTACACCGTCGCGAGCCCGAGGCCCGTGCCGCGGCCGACGTCCTTCGTGGTGAAGAACGGCTCGAACACATGAGTCAGCAGCTCATCGGGGATCCCGACGCCCGAGTCCTCGACCTCCAGCGCGATGTAATCCTCGTCGCCGCCGACGCCCGCGCGCTCCGCCTCGTCCGCCGACACCGCGCGCGTCCGGACCGAGAGCGTGCCGCCGCCCGGCATCGCGTCGCGCGCGTTCAGCGTCAGGTTCATCAGCACTTGCTCGAGCTGCCCGCCGTCGAAGCGCAGCTGGAGGCGCTCGGGCGCGAGCGTGAGCTCGAGGTGCACGTGCTCGCCGATCAGCCGCCCGAGCACGCGCGTCGTGTCCGAGACGAAGCGATTGAGCTCGAGCTCCTCCAATCGCTGGCTCTGCTGCCGACTGAAGCTCAGCAGCTGCCGCGTGATCGAGGTCGCGCGCGCTGCGGCGTCGAGGATCGCCGTCGCGTCCTCGGCGGCGCTCCCGACCTCGAGGGCGTCGTCGCGCAGGAGCTCCGCGTGGCTCAGGATCACCGTCAAGAGGTTGTTGAAGTCGTGCGCGACGCCGCCGGCGAGCCGCCCGATCGCCTCCATCTTCTGCGCTTGAACGAGCTTCTCCTGCGCCTCGGTCAGCGAGCCGAGGCTCTCGGACAAGCGCAGGTTGGCGAGGGTCAGCTCGCTGCCGCGCGAGGCGAGCGCCCCCGTCAGCGCCACCGCCTCCAGCGTCCGCCCGACTTGGTTCGCGAGCGCGGACAGGAACGCCAGGTGTCGCGGCGCGAGCGGCTTGGTCATCACCGAGCGACGTAGCTGCGCGCTCTTCCAGGCGAACACCGAGACCACGCGCTCGGCGTCTCCGCTCGCCATGCGCAGCACCGCGAGCAGGGAGCTTCCAGCGGGCTCCTGCGGCAAGCCGAGCTCACCCGCCATGGCCAGCGCGGCGGTCACGGCGACGTGCTCGACGGCCCCGAGCGAGAGGAGCTCCGTCCGCTCCGAGGCGCGTAGCCAGCTCACGAGCGGCGCGTCCGAGTGCAGCACGGCCCGTCGCCCCGCGTCGTCCCAACCCTCTCCACGTTCCTGCCCGCGGCTGTGCGCGAAGGCAAAGACGCAGTCGACGTGGAAGCTCGCGCGCAGCAGGCGAATCACTCGCGCGACGACGTCGTCCTCGGCGTCGCTCGGCGATGCGCTCAGCGCGAACTCGGCGAGCGCGCGCGTGTTCGAGAGCTCTTCGTCGAGCTCCTTGCGCGAACGGAAGAGGCGCTGCTCCGTCCGCACGAGGACCTTCAGTTGCTCGTCGAGCGCTCGATTCTCTTCGCGGAGTCGCGCGAGCTCGTCATCGCCGCTCATCGTGTCGGGGGCGTCTCGTACACCGCGCAGAGCGCCACGGAGTAGTTGTGGAAGAACGGGACTCCATCGACGGGCGCGATCTCGCCGTACGTGTGCACGCCAATCCAGGGGATATCTGCTCCCAAGATCGTCTGCAGCGGCTCGATCAGCTCGCTCGCCGCGAGCTCCCCGAAGAGGATCCGCCCGCGCCCTGCACAGTCGAATTGCAGCACGAAGGCGGGAGTCTGCCCCGGTGCAGCTTGCCTCAGCGCCGCTGCGCATTCGGTCCCGCTGCCGCGGATCAGCTCCCCGTCTCGGCGAGTCACGCGCACCCTCGTGCCGGTCTCGATGCCGCCTCCCGGGAAGAACAACGCCCCGTTCTCCTTGTCGAGGACCATCGGAGTGCGAATCACATATCGCGGAGTGTCGCTCGAGAGCATGCGTCGGATATCGACTCCGATGCAGAGGTAGATGATCCCCTCCGCGGTCAGGTCCTCCGGGTCGCCGTCCAGGTACTCCTTGAAGACCTCCCACGCGGGGAGCCCATCGATCGTGAAGACCCAGCCGTCCTGCGCGCGCGTGACGACGCGGTCGAGGCCGACGGTGGTGCAGCCGTGGCTCACGCCGACGTGCAGCGTCGCCGCGCCCCGGAGGACGAAGCCCGCGACCGCATCGGAGACCACGCGCTCGTCGAGGTACTGGTGCGTCTTCTCGAAGAGCATCGCGTCGCCCGCGGAGCCCCCGACGATCGGCACGCTCCTCGGCAGCTCCGCCGCGAGCCCGTCGATCAGCGCGCTCGCGTTGCCTCGAATGCCGTCCGGCAGGATGACGACGCACACCGGAGCTGCGCCGTCGACGGGGCCGCACAGCGTCGCGATGGTGCGCCCCGCCCCCGCGGGATCCGCGTGATAGCCCTCGACCAGGAATGGCTCGAAGCGCACTGAGTCGCTGCTCACCGCGAGCACGGCGACGGCGAACTCGACCTCGTGTGTCGCGCTCCCCCCGATGACGCCTTCCCCAGAGCACCCCGAGAGGCGCGCGCCCGGGAGCACGCCAGCAATCGCCGCGAGCACCTCCGCCTGCGGATATGCCCCCGTCGCGAAGACGAGCGCGAACGTCGCCGCGTGGTCGCCGAGTGAGCGAGATGCCGCCTCGGCGGCTGCTCGGCCTGCCTCGCTCGCATCTGTATGCCGACTCACGCCGACGGCTGCCCTGAGCATGTCTTCCTATTCCGCGCTAACTCGCCGCTCGACGCGGTCCCCGGGAAAGGGAGCTGGAACACCAGAATATCGCAACCGCGGCCGTGCGTCGATAGCGACGGCGGCGTGCGCGCGCGACGCGACCGCGCCCACTCGCGTCAGTCCGGCGCGAGGAGCGCCGCCGTGATGATGTTGAGCTTGTAGCGCTCCTTCGCGATCTGCTGAATCGCCGCGGCGATGTGGGGATTGTCGCGGAGGATCCGGCTGAAATCGGCCCGCTGCAGCACGAACAGATCGCACGCCCGGCGCGCGCGCACGTCGGCGGTGCGTGGCTTCGACATCAACACGCCGATCTCTCCGAAGATGTCCCCGTCGGACAGCACCTTGAGCACCTGCCCAGTGTCGCTCAGCACCTCGACCTTGCCGCGCGCGAGCAAGTAGAGCTCCTGACCGAGCTCGCCCTTGCGGATGATCAGCTCGCCCGCCGCCACCTGCTTCGAGCGCAGCGCCATGATCACCTGCTCGAGGAAGACCATGTCGCCGTCCTTGAAGAGCGGCACCTTGCGCAGCACCTCCTCGGTGACGACCTCGTGCCAGCGGCGCCCGTCCTTCGCGACGAGATCCGCGGCCGCCTTCGGCCCCCAGCTGCCGCGCGCGTAGTTCGGAAACTCCGCGGGCGTCTCCGCCCAATGGTCCATGATCGGCTGCGCGACGCGCCACGCGGCCTCGACGAGATCCCCGCGCGAGAACAGCGTCGCGTCCCCGTGCGAGCACGCGTAGAGCATCACCTCGTAGCCCGTGTAGCGCGACGCCTTGAACGCGTCGCCGTACGCGAACTTCATGTTGACCGGCTGGAGCCTCATCGTCGGCCCGGGGATCTTCGCCTGGAACTGAATCTCGATGCCCTGATACGGCTGAATGTGGAAGATCAGCCGATTCGCGTTGAGGGCGGGCACCGCCGTCCCGCGAAAGAGCACCTCGGGTGCCTTCTTGAACTCGACGATGATCTCCGTGCCGCGCTTCCACAGCGCCTTGCCGGAGCGCAGGTAGATGGGCACTCCCTCCCACCGCCAATTGTCGATGTGGAGGCGCGCCGCAGCGTAGGTCTCCGTCTTGGACGCCGGATTGACGTCCTTCTCCTCACGATAGCCGGGCTTGAGTGGGTTGCCCTTGTCGTCGACGGACGGCCCGTATTGGCCGCGCACGACGAAGCGCTCGACCTCTTCCGCCGAATACGCGCGGACCGACTCGAGCAGCTTCGCCTTCTCGTTGCGGATCGCGTCCGGCGCGAACGAGCCGGGGACCTCCATGCACAGATACGCGAGCATCTGGAACATGTGATTCTGCATCATGTCGCGGAGCACCCCGGAGGAGTCGTAGTAGCCAGCGCGTCCGCCGACGTCGACCGCTTCGGAGACGTTGAACTGGATGTTGTCGATGTAGTTCTTGTTCCAGAGCGGCTCGAACATCCCGTTCGAGAAGCGGAACGCGAGCAGGTTCTGGACGGTCTCTTTTCCGAGGTAGTGATCGACTCGGTAGATCTGGTCTTCACGCCAGTTGGCGAGCACGTCCTCGTTCAGCTTCAGCGCGGACGCGAGATCGGTGCCGAAAGGCTTCTCGACGATGATGCGCTTCCAGCCGTCGCCGTCCTTGAAGCCGCTCTGATGCAGGTTGTCGCAGAGCAGTCCGAAGAAGCGCGGCGCCGTCGCGAAGTAGAAGAGCACGTTGCCCTCCGCCGCGTACTCCGCGTCGAGTCGCTTGACCTCGCCCTTGAGCGTCTCGAACACGCCCAAGTCGCTGAACCCGCCTTGCACGTAGTGAAAGCGGCTCACGAGGTCGTCCCAGACGTCCTGCTCGAACTCGCCGCGCGTGTGAAAAGCCTTGATGTCTTCGCTCATCCGCGCCCGAAAGGACTCGGTCGTCAGGGCGTCCATCGCCGTCCCGAGCAGCGCGAAGCCCTTCGAGAGCAGCCCGTCGCAGGCGAGGTTGTAGAGCGCGGGCACGAGCAGGCGCTTGGTGAGGTCGCCTGACGCACCGAAGATCAGCATCACGTGCGGCGCGCACGACGGACTCGCCTCAGGCGCGTCGGCGCCGAGCGTGCGGAGGACTTGAGCGGCGGGGGCGTCGGCGGTCATGGGGCGGAGTTCCTTCTCGTCAGCGACACGGGGCACCGGGCACGGGACACGAGGCACGAACCGTCAACGTCGGCGCTTCTTCGCGAACAACACCCCGGCGAGCACGACGAGTCCGGCGACGGCGCCGGCGCCGAGCACCATCCAGAACGACCTCGCCGCGACGACTCCCTCCGGCGGATTGTTCATGCCGAAGACCGCGACGAGCGTCGCGAGCGGAAAGAAGAACGCGACGAGGCGATTGAGCGTGCGCGCCTCGAGCGTCGCCTCGAGCGCGAGTCGAGCCTGCTCCTCGGAGCTACGCGCCAGCGAGAACTCCATGCCCGCTCGCGCGTCGTTCGCGACGAGATCCACCGCGCGCTCGACGTCTGCGGCGCGGTCGCGCGCGTTGATCAGCGCGTGCTCGTCGGGCTCCGCGTTCCGTCCGGCGTCGATCGCCGCGAGCAGGTGTCGGCTCGAGCGCAGCAGCGGATTGACCCAGCGCAGCACCGCGAAGTAGTCGGCAGGTGTCGACGCGCTCTCCACCTGCTGATCGAGCGCGTGAATGCTCTTCGCGTACGAGTCGAGGTGCGCCTCGAGCGCCGCGAGTCCGCCGGCCTCCGGGCTGCTCTGCCACTCGCCGTCGGGCGCGCGCCAGAAGAACGCGCCGTGCCGCACCTCGTCGTCGTCGGGAGTCGGCGTGCGGTGCAGGACGAGCAGCAGGTGTCCCTCCGCGCTGATCGCGCGCTGACGCCCGGCGGCATCTCCGAGGCGCTTGGTCACCGCCTCGGGGAGCACCCAGCTTGTCGGGAGAAACGAGCGACCTTCGTTCGGCATCGGGCCCGAGTCTAGGTGGATGCGCGCCGCGCGTCACCGTCCGTCGCTGCGTGCCGCGCGATCGGCGCCGTGCGCTCAGCCGCTCAGCCGCT
>CAIUAC010000824.1 GCA_903896985.1 uncultured Sandaracinus sp. | reverse complement strand
GCGCCCTCGGCCCTGATCCGCAGCCTGCCCGCGGGTGACTACGCGATCATCGTCAAGACCAACACCTCGGGCGCGTTCGACCTGAACCTGCGCATCACCGATCCGACGACGATCCCGCCGGTCGATCAGTGCGGTCCGGGCACCGTGGACATCTCCGCGGGCGGCACCGTCACCGGGAACTTCGACGAGGTCGAGGACGACTACTCCCTCGCGTGCAACTTCGGCAGCGGCGCCAAGGACGCGGCCTACCGCTTCACCATCACCTCGCCGAAGGACGTCACCATCTCGGGCGGGACGACGGCGATGTGGACGCCCACGACCTACCTCAGCCTCACGACCGACTGCAGCTCGGCGGCGGCGTCGCTCTCCTGCCTCGCGGATTCGGCGCCGCGCATCCTGCGTCGCGCGCTGCCGGCGGGCACCTACTACGTCCTCATCGAGTCGGGCGACCTCGCCTCGACGGCGTGGACGATCACCGCGACGATCACCGACCCGGTGCCGCCCCCCCGCGGTGACACCTGCCTCTCGCCCGTCGACATCACCGCCGCGGGCGGGCGCGTGCCGGCTGGCGCGCTCGAGCTCGACGGCAGCGCGAGCTGCCTCACCTGGACCGGCGGCTACACGGACGCGTACTTCATGTTCGACGTCACGACGGTGAGCGACGTCGAGCTCACGACCTCGACGACGGGCTGGAGCGACACCGTGTCGCTGCAGACGAGCTGCGGAAGCTCCGGCACCGAGCTGCGCTGCCGGACGACGAGCGGGACGGGCACGCAGCTCTTCCGCAGCCTCGCGCCCGGCCGCTACTTCGTGATGGTGGCGACGCAGGCGACCTTCGGCGACATCAGCGCGAGCGTCCGGATGCTGCCCGCGACGCCGGTCCCCGCGAACGACACCTGCCCCGGCGCCATCGTGCTGACGGCGCCGTCCATGCGCGTCTCGGGCACGCTGATCGGCTTCGGCGACGACGCCATCTCGGGCTCGTGCGGCGGCGGCGGCCTGGCCGACGCGTTCTACACGTTCACGCTCGACGTCCGCACGCAGTTCAGCGCGATCGCGACGCGCGTCGGCGGCGGCACGCAGCAGCTGGTGCTCCGCAGCGGGGGGTGCAGCGGCTCGGAGGCCGCGTGCGCGAGCGCGTCGCCGACGGCCGCGATCGACGCCGCCCTCGCGCCCGGCGTCTACTATCTCGAGGTCGAGCAGTCGACGTGGGATGGCCCCGAGGGCGACTTCACGCTCAACGTGTTCTTCACCCCGCTGTGAGCCCCTCCGCGTGATCGCGCTCTGCTGGCGTCGACTCGGTCCTCCGCCAGCTTCCCTCGCTCTCTTCCTGCTGCTCGCCTCGCTCGCTGCGCCGTCCGTCGGCGCGGCGCAGCGGCGCTTGCCGCACGGCGCGCTCGGTTGGCGCGACTCCGGCGCGTTCGGCATCCGCGGCGTGACCATCGGGCCGATCGAGTCGTCGCAGCAGCCGGGGCGCGGGTACGGCACCGACGAGAGCGACGCGCTCCTCGGCGAGCTCGTCCGCCTCGGCGTCAACTGGGTGAGCATCACGCCCTTCGGGCGGCTCTGGTCGCTCGACAGCACCGACATCCAGATGGACTTCGAGGCGCCCTACGAGGAGAACCGCCTCGCGGTGCGTCGCATGATCGAGCAGGCGCACGCGCACGGGCTGAAGGTGCTCGTCATCCCGCACCTCTGGGTCGAGACGGGCGGCTGGCGCGGCGAGATCGAGCCCGGCAGCCCCGAGCGCTGGGCGGCGTATCAGGCGTCCTACCGGCACTTCGTCGTGTCCTGGGCGCGCGACGCGCAGGCGGCGGGGGCGGACGCGCTCTCCATCGGCGTCGAGTGCAAGAGCTGGTCGGGGCGCTTCGGCGCGTACTGGCGCTCGCTGATCGACGAGCTTCGCTCGGTCTTCGACGGCTGGCTGACCTACAGCGCCAACTGGGACGAGGTCGACGGCGTGCTCTTCTGGGATCAGCTCGATCTCGTCGGCATCAACGCGTTCTACCCGCTCGCCGAGCACGACGGCGCGAGCTACGGCGAGTACGTCGAGGGCGCCCGGAAGGCGCGCGACCTCGTGCGCACGTCGATCGCGGCGCTCGATATGCCGGTGCTCTTCGTCGAGGTCGGCTACACGACCCGCGCGAACGCCGCCGTGCAGCCGTGGCTCTGGCCCGACGACATGACGCACGTGGTCATCGACGAGCAGGAGCAGGCGCGCGCGCTCGCCGCCGTGTTCGAGGTCTTCCTGCCGGAGCCGTGGTTCACCGGCTTCTACGTCTGGCGCTATTACGCGAGCCTCGACGACGTCTCGCAGGAGGCCATCTGGGGCTTCTCGCCGCACGCGAAGGTCGCTGAGCCCCTGCTCGACAGCGTCTTTCACACGGCGTGGGGCGTGGACCCGGCGCCGGCGTTCTGAGCGCGCCCGCGGCGGACTTCCGGCCCTGAGCGGAGCGCTCTGCGGGCCCTTCCGCTGCTGTCGTTTTTTTGTCTTCGACGGTCGGCTCTGGTAGCGGTCGAGCCATGAGCAAGCGTGGATCGCGTACACCGGCGCACGGCGCAGGGCACGAGTCGGCGGGCACGCGCCCGTTCTCGTTCTTCCGCGCTGGCAATCGTCCCGACGCCTCTGGTCGAGAGAAGCCGATCCTCGTGCTCGAGGACGTCTACAAGTACTTCGACCGCGATCGCGCGGTCTTGCGCGGCGCGAACCTGACGATCGAGCGCGGCGAATTCGTCTTCATCACGGGCCCGAGCGGCTCCGGGAAGTCGACGATGCTGCAGCTCATCTACCGCAAGCTGATGGTGGACGAGGGGCGCATCCTCTTCTGCGGGCGGGACATCGCGCGCCTCACGGGCGACTCGGTGCCGTACCTGCGCCGCAACCTCGGCATCGTGTTCCAGGACTTCAAGGTCGTGCCGCACTGGACCGTCGCGGAGAACGTCGCCGTCCCGCTCGAGATCCTCTCGATGCCGCAGAAGGTGATCCGCTCGCGTGTCGGGGAGGCGCTCGAGCGCGTCGGGCTCGCGGGTCGCGGGAACGACCGCACCGGCGTGCTCTCGGGCGGCGAGCAGCAGCGCGTCGCCGTCGCGCGCGCGATCGTCACCGAGCCCGCGCTCGTGCTCGCCGACGAGCCGACGGGCAACCTCGACCCGCAGCTCGCGCTCGATGTGCTGACGCTCTTCGAGGAGATCAACGAGTCCGGCATCACCGTCGTCTTCGCGACGCACGATCACTCGCTGCTCGAGGCGCGCCCGCATCGGCTCGTCGTGATCGACGAGGGGCGCGTGTTCGAGGCGCGCAGCGGGCTCGAGGACTGGGCTGGCAGCGGCGCCGTGCGTCGCCCGGAGCCCGTCGCGGTGCCGATTCACTCTCATACGCGCGCCGCGCGCGTCGACGCTGACCCGACGGACGTGGTGCGCCTGCACCGCGTCGCCGGCTGAAGGAGCTGCCGCGATGGATCTACACACTGCCTTCCTTCGCGCGCGCCGCGGCTTCCGCGAGGACGCGAAGCTCTACGCCGTCGCCGTCTCGAGCCTCGCCGTCGCCTTCCTCTGCTTGGCGGGCGCGCTGCTCGTCATGACGAACCTCTCGTCGATGGCCAACCGCTGGTCGCGCTCGGGGCGGATGACCGTGTACCTCCGCGACGGCGCGCCGGAGGACGCCGTCGAGCGCCTGCGGGCGACGCTCGTCGAGGTCCGCGAGGTCAGCGGCGTGACGCTGCTGAGCGCCGCAGAGGCGCGCGCGCAGTTCGCCCGCGACGCGAACGTCGGCGGGGAGCTCGCGGGGCTGCCGGCGGACGCGTTCCCCGCGTCCCTCGAGGTCACGCTGCGCGACGGCACCTCGAGCGCGCGCGCCGACGAGATCGCCGCGCGCGTCGGGCACGTCGCCGCCGTCGAGGGCGTCGAGACGTACCGCGCGTTCTTTCAGAAGCTCGAGACGCTCGTGCTCAGCGGGCGCACCGCGGCGGCCGTCGTCGCGCTCCTCGTGCTGATCTGCGTGCTCGCGGTCGTCGGCAACACGATCCGCCTCGCGGTCGCCGGGCGCCGCGACGAGATCGAGGTGCTCAAGCTCTGCGGCGCGACCGACGGCTTCGTCCGCGGGCCGTTCCTCGTCGAGGGCGCGCTTCAAGGCTTCACCGCCGCGCTCGTCGCCGTGCTCTTGCTCGGCGGGGGCTACGCCGCGCTCCACACGCAGCTCGACGGCACGCTCGCCGCGCTGACCGGCGTGCGCGCCGCGTTCCACGACCCCTCGATCGTCGTCGCCATCGTGCTCGGCGGCGCGCTCGCCGGCGGGCTCGGCAGCGCGGCGTCCCTGCGCCGCTACCTCGCGGTCTGACGATGCGCGCGCCCGACTCGCTCGCCGTCCCCCTGTCTTCACCTGCTCACTTCGGCGCTGGCCTGCTCCGCGCTGGGCTGCTCG
>CAIUAC010000823.1 GCA_903896985.1 uncultured Sandaracinus sp. | reverse complement strand
GGTGACGCGCGCGCCAAACGACCCCCATCCCGCCCTCACCGAGAGGCGCAATCAGTTCGTACTTGCCAGCGATGACGAGACCTGGCTGCACTCGACGCCTTCCGCAAAGTTCGGAGCGCGCACGCCATCACCGAACGACCCGTCCCAGGGCGCGTGTCTCGCCGCCGACGTCGGCGCTCGACGATTTGCGGCCCCTCTGCCGACCAACGCTCGCCGTCGTACGCTCCCGTCGATGCCCTCCCCGCCCCGCGCGTCGGCGCTGTTCACGCCGACGCTCCGCGCGCTCGTCGCCCCGCGGCGCGCCGTGCCGCTCGCGCTCGTCGGGCTGTCGCTGCTCTCGGCGGAGTGGCTCGCGAGCGCGTCGCTCGTCGCGGTGTTCCTCGACGCCGTGCTGCTCGCCGCGTTCTGCGCGTCGGCGCCCGCCCTGTGGCGCGCGCTCTTCGCAGAGGAGCCACGCTCGCTCGCGGCGCACGTCGGCGCGTGGACGCTCTACTCGCTCGCGGCGGCGCTGATCGTCGGCGCGCTCGCGGTGCTGTTGCCGCCCGTGCTCGGCGTGCGCTGGACGTACCTGAGCGAGCCGCGCTCGCTCGGCGTGCTCGTCGTGCTCTTTCTCGTCGGCGGCTGGGGGCTCGGGCGCGACATCGAGCTCGAGGCGGGCGTGGTGCGCGAGCGAGCGCGCGCGGAGCGGCTCGCGATCGACGCAGAGCAGGCGCAGATCCTCGCGCTCCGCGCGCAGCTCGATCCGCACTTTCTCTTCAACACGCTCAACGCGATCGCCGAGTGGTGCCGCGAAGATCCCGTCGTCGCCGAGCGCGCGACGCTCGACCTCGCCGCGCTGCTTCGCTCGGTCTTCGACGCGCTGCGCACGCCGGGCTGGTCCCTCGCGCGAGAGGTCGATCTGCTCCGGCAGCTCGCCGCGCTCTACGCCGCGCGCGACGCGACGCGATATGCGTTTCACTTCGACGTCGACGCCGCCGACACAGCGCGCGAGGTGCCGCCGCTGCTGCTGCTGCCGCTGTTCGAGAACGCGATCAAGCATGGTCCGGCGGCGGGGCACACCGGGCCGGTCACGCTGCGCATCGCCGCGCAGCCGAAGCAGACGCTCGTCGAGGTCCACAATCCGGGCGCTTTCGGCGGGCCACGCGAGGGCGGCGAGGGACTGCGCAGCGTGGAGCGGCGCCTCGCGCTCGCGTACGGTGCTGCCGTGTGCCTGACGATCGACTCGACTGACGACACGACGTGCGTCGCCGTGCGCCTGCCGCGCGCGCGCCCGGAGGCCGCGCGATGAGCAAGCTGCGCGTGCTCTTCGCAGACGACGAGGAGATGGCCCGCAAGCGCCTGCGGCGGCTGCTCGCCGCGCTGCCGGACGTGGAGGTCGTCGCCGAGTGCGCGTCGGGCGACGCGGCGCTCTCGGCGCTCGAGACGCTCGAGGTCGACGTCGCCGTGCTCGACGTGCAGATGCCCGGGCTGACGGGGCTCGACGTCTCCGCGGCGGCAGCCGACCTCGGCGTCGAGGTGATCTTCGCGACGGCGCACGCCGAGCACGCGGTGAGCGCCTACGCGCATGGCGTCGTCGACTACGTCCTCAAGCCGGTCGACGCCGACCGCCTCACGCTGGCGATCGAGCGCGCGAGGGCGCGCGTCACGCGGACCGAACGAGGGAGCCCGCCGCACGCTGCGCCTCCCCTCGGCCGCCTGGCCGTCACGGTGCGCGGCGAGGTCCGGCTCTTCGCGCACGCTGAGCTCGAGCACGCGATGCTCGAGGGCGAGCTCGTGCGACTCCGCGTCGGCGAAGAGCTCGTGTGGACCGACCTCAGCCTGCAAGAGCTCGAGTCCCGGCTCGCAGGCGCGGACTTTCTGCGCGTGCACCGGCGCGCGCTCCTCAACCTCGCGCACGTCGAGCGCCTGCGCCCCCTGCCGACGGGCGGCTATGTCGCCCTCACGCGGCGCGGCGAAGAAGTGCCCGTCTCCCGACAAGAGGCGCGCCGCCTGCGACAGCGACTCGGCCTCTGAGCGTTGGCGCGAATGGGAGTTGTGCGTAGGTCGTCATCACCATGCGCACTTTGACCAAGCTCGCACTCGGCTTGATGGGGAAGCTCCGGCCCGCGCCTCCCCGCGGGCCCGCCACGAAGACCATCCAGCTACCGACTCCCGCGACGGAGGGCGGAATGCCCCTCATGGACGCGCTCCGCGAGCGCCGCTCAGAGCGCGACTTCCGCCCCGATGCGCTGCCGGAGAACGTGCTCTCCAACCTGCTCTGGGCGGCCTTCGGCGTGAATCGTCCCGATTCCCACGGGCGCACCGCGCCCTCCGCGCTCGACGCGCAGGAGGTCCGCGTCTACGTCGCGCTGCCCGAAGGGGCCTATCGCTACGACCCCGAGCAGCATCGACTCGACCTCGTGGTCTCCCACGACATCCGCCGCGTCACTGGCTATCAAGACTTCGTCGACGGCGCTCCCCTCGACCTGGTGCTCGTCGCCGACCACGCCCGGCTCGGGATGGTGCCGGTGGCGCAGCGGCAGCTCTTTGCGGCGGCGAGCGCGGGCGCCATCGCGCAGAACGTGTATCTCTACTGCGCATCCGCTGGGCTCTCGACCGTCATCCGCGCTTGGCTCGACCGCGAGGCGCTGGCCACGGCGCTCGGTCTGGGCCACGACGAGCAGGTCCTGCTCGCACAGACGGTCGGATACCCGAAGCGCGCGAGCAGTTGAGCTCTCTGTACCGCCGCTCACGGCGCGTCGACTGGCCAACTACGCACAGTCGACGCGCAGCCGAACGCCACCTCAAGGCGCCGTGGACGGCCCGCGCCAGCGCTTGAGTTTCGGCATGATCGCCTCCATCAGGCCGCGCGCCTGCACCTCGGGTATGCCCGCCTCGGCCATGAAGGGCACGCACTTCTCCATCATCTGCCGCATCGTCAGGGACGGCTCGGTGAACACCCCATCACCGAAGCAGAAGCTGCAGTAGTCGTTGACGCGAAAGCCCTCCGCGCTGGTGCCGAAGTCCTCGGGCTTGTGCAGCGGCATCCCGCAACTCTGGCAGAACGGCCCCATCTCGGCCGCCGTGTAGGCCGTGGTGTCCGCCTTCCCGTTGGCCTTCCCGTTGGTCTTCGCGTCTGTCGTCGGAGCACTCATGTTCATCCCCCTGTCGACTTGTGGGTACGGCTCGGCAGGCGCTGACGCCCACCTTCGCCCGGCACCAGCGGCTGTTCACAGTCACTCACGGCACAGCGTCGGCGCGGAGAACCCCTCGACCGCGCCGTCAGCAGAAGTCCCCTTCCGGCATACAAACCCAGTCCACTCCGGTGGCGGTCAGACATGACAAGCAGTGGTCCGTCCCCGCGCAGCCGAGCGTGCGACAGTCTGCGGGAGTCGCGCACACTCCCTCGTAGGCGGCGTCGGTGCCCGCTCCCTGCGCGAAGCACGGATTGTCGTACGTCACGCCGTCGCAGCCGCAGACCGGCGAATAGTACTCAGGACACGCCATCGGGCGCGGCCGACACTCGCCCGCGCTCGCGCACTCCGCCCCGACCGCGAGGTCGCACCACTCGCTCGCCGCGCAGGTCCCCTCGCCTGCCCCGCAGCGGGCATCCACGCCACAAGCCCCGGAGTGTGCGATGTCGACGCCCATCGCGTTCGCCGTGCACTCGTTGCCATAGGTCGTCCCATCGCAGCCACAGACCGGAGCGTAGAGCGCGATGCACGCCTCCGGTCGCGTCCGACAGAACCCCAACTGGTCCGCGAGACCGCAGACGGCCTCCGAAGGGTAGTCACACCACTCGTTGGCCAGGCACGCGAGGCCCGCGATACCGGCGCAGACGCGCACGGAGCTGCACTCGCCCGCGTAGGCGACGTCCGCGCCGCCGACGTTCGCGTCGCACGAGCTCGCGTACGTCTCGCCGTCGCAGCCGCAGACCGGCGCGATCACCGGCGGACACGCCTCCGGCACCGGGCGACACACGCCGCTGCCGCCACAGGTGGGGCTCTCCTCGAAGTCACACCACTCGGCAGCGCCGCAAGGCGCAGCGGCCCCGCACGCGCCCGGCAGCGCGCAGCTCATGTGGGCAGTCTCGCAGGCCTCTCGCGTCGCGAAACCTGCCGCGCAGTCGATCCCGACGCAGCGGCAACCCGACAAGCCGTAGCAGGCGCCGCCGTCCCAATAGTAGCCGAGCAACAGGCGACAGAAGCCGACCGCGTGAGCGTCGCTCTCGACGCAGGGGTCGTCGCACGCTCCGGCGCGGGCGACGTCGACTCCCGAGGCCTGCGCGAGGCACGGGTTCGCGTAGGTGACCCCGTCACAGCCGCAGGTAGGCGCCGCGTAGGCGGGGCAGACCTCGGGGCGCGGCAGACAGAGGCCGAACGACCCCTGGTGTCCGCAGGCGTCCCCCTGCGGGTAGTCGCAGACCTCGCCGCTCTCGCAGCCGTCGACCGTGTCGCAGAGCGCGAGTCGACGCGCCTCGACGACACAGCCCACCAGCGAGAACAAGAGCCCTCCCACGAGCACCATCGAGATCTTACGCATATCCCCCCAAGCGCGCCTCGCGGACGCCTAACACACGTACGCACGACCGTCCGAGTGTCGAGTGACGCCGGGACCCGCTGACCGCCTCGCGCGCCGCCCGAGCGGAGGCGCCACGACGGCCGCTCAGCCTCGGCTCACCCAGGCCTCAGGCCTCGCCGGCGTCGCGCAGCGCGCGGAGCACGTCGACGTAGCTGACGATCCCGACGAGCTCGTCGGTGACGTCGTCGACCACCGGCACGGCGCCGACGCCGGCCTCGAGCATCGTGTCGATCAGCTCTTTCACGTCCGTTTGAGGGCCGACGGTCGCGACGTCGGCGCTCATCGCGGACGAGACCGCCGTGCGGAGTCGGTCATGCAACCGCCCGAGGGTCTGCAGGTCCGGAGTGCGCACCAGGCCGAGCGAGCGGAGATCGCGGTCGCTGACCATCCCGACGACCTGCCCGGCGTCGCCGAGCACCGGGAGGTGTCGAGTGTTCGTCTCGGACAGGGCGTCGATCGCGTCGGCGAGGCTCTGCGTCGCGCGAATGGTCGTGACCTTGTCGCTCATGATGTCGATTGCTCGCATGGCCGCCTCCTGTTGAAATCAACGACCGTCGGCCGATCGCCCCCCGCGAACGCCCCCGCGCGCAATCACTACATAGGCGCCGCTCGCGCGATTTCACGCACGGACTCTCTGCGTGCTCCGCGCGGCGCGCGGTCTGCCTTCTCCTCGCGTCGTGCTGCGGCGCGCTACGCGATGGCGCCTGGCCAATACCCCCGACTTCGGCGAGACGAATACCCATTCTCCCGGATACCGAGCGTCGCACGGGGTCGAACAGTAGACACTCTGGCGCCATCGTCGCGGTCCTCCGCGAGGCGTGCTCGGTCGCGGTCGAACATGGCACGTCGCGCAGAAGGGGGAATCCATGAGACGGGTTGACTCGAAGGCCCAAACAGCGCGTCCGGCGTCCGGCGGACCGAGGCCCCGCGCCGGTTCGCAGACCGAGGCCCCGCGCCGCCAGCGTGCCGACGGATTGGGCGGTGGGGTATGGCGATGAAGACCGCCTATGTCACGGCGTTCTGCGGCGGTGACGGCTACCTGCCCGGGGTCGAGGTGCTCGGCAAGTCGCTGGTCGCGAGCGGCAGCACCCAGACGCGACTGGCCATGGTCACGCGCGACGTCAGCGCGCGGGCGCGCCGCTGCTTGTTCGACCAGGGCTGGCGACTGCGGGAGGTGGAGTCCATCGGCAACCCGACGCAGGACACGCTGCTCTTCCCGCGGTTTGCCAACGTGTTCACGAAGCTCCGAGCGTGGGAGTTGGTGGACTTCGACCGCGTCGTGCTGCTCGATGCCGACACGCTGGTGCTCCAGAACGTCGACGATCTGTTCGAGCGCACCGGATTTGCTGCGGGACCGGACTTCCTCCTGCCGGACCACTTCAACTCAGGAGTGATGGTCCTCGAGCCCTCGGCACAGACGTTCTCGCGGATGATAAGGGCGCTCTCCGAACATCCGACGTACGACGGCGGCGACCAGGGCTTTCTCAACGCCTTCTACTCCGAGTGGTACTCGCTGCCGGTCGAGCATCGACTGCCGGTCGGCTACAACATGGCCTCGTTCATCTACCAGTTTCTGCGCGCGCACGAGACGCTGCACGCCACGCTCGAGCG
>CAIUAC010000822.1 GCA_903896985.1 uncultured Sandaracinus sp. | reverse complement strand
TTGCGACGCTGCTCGCGTACCACCCGCGTTCGGCGAGCAAGCGCGACCAGGTCGAGGCGGCCGAGGAGCGCAAGCTGCTCGTGCTGCTCGGACTCATCGGCGCGGTCGTGTCGGCGCGCGAGGGCGTCGGCTACGTGCACCGCGTCGAGGTGCTGCGCGATGTGCCGGCCGGCGATGCGCAGCCCATCGAGCCCGTCGAGGTGCAGGTCGAGGACGACCAGGGGCAGCTCGCGCGAGGGCGATGGGACGGCCGCGGCGCACGCGGGGTCGTCACGCTGCGCACGAGGGCGCCGCTCGATGAGGCGATGCTCGACCCTCGTCAGCGCCTGCCGCAGAGCCCCGCGCTGACCGACGGACACCCGCGCGCGGACGACGCGACGACGCAGCCGTTTCGCTTGCCGCTGCTGCAGGGGCTGCTCCTGAGCTACTCGGCCGCGGAGCAGCGCTTCGACGGGCTCATCGACTTCTCCGTGCGCCGCCGCTACGACCTCGAGACGGCGTTCGGGCTGCGCCTCTCGACGGGCCCCGCGGCGACGGGCGGGGTCGTGCGCTGGACGCGCGGCGTCGGGCCGAAGCGCGACACGAACAGCCGCGTCGGCCTCGTCAGCGTGGGCCTCGAGGTCGAGCGGCTCGTCGGGGGCTTCGCGACGGCGGACGGCTCGCCCGCGGCGGTGCTCGACGCGGACAGGGGCTGGTCAGCGGCGCTGCTCGTCTCCGGTGGCGTCGACACGCGCGCGTACCGCGTCGACCCGCGCCGCGGCTACTCGCTCGGCGCCGCGCTGCGCCTCGGCGGCGTCGCGCGCGACGACGGGGACTTCAGCGCGACCGTCGCCGCTTCGGTGCGAGGCTCGCTCACGCTGCCCTTCGGCACGCGCAACGCGCTGCTGCTCGTCGCGGGCGGCGGCATCACGCTCGGTCGTCCGCTGCCCGGCGAGCAGCAGTCGCTGGGCGGGCTCGGCGTGATGCGCGGCTTTCGCTCCAACGAGCTGCTCGGCGGCGAGCGCGCGTACGTCGTCGCGGAGCATCGCTACACGCTCGTCGCGGACCTCGCGTGGGACGTGTTCGGCGTCGTGGTCGTGCGCGAGCTTCAGCTCGGCGTGTTCGTCGGCGCCGGCGCGCTCTTCGACCCGATCGGCGCGAGCGCTGCGCAGGCCAAAGACGTGCTCCTCGTCGCCGACGCGGGCGGCGGGCTCCGCGTGCACTTCGACTACGGCGGCGTGCAGCCGGCGGTGCTGATCTTCGACGTCGCCGCGCCGCTCGTCGGCGGGCAGGGCTACGGCCTCGCGCCGTACGTCGCGTTCGACCAGTACTACTAGCCAACCAGGGCGCTGACGGACGAAGCCGCGCTCGATGGTACTTTGCGCGGAGGCTTACTCTGTTGGGGTATAGTCGCGCGCATGCATCGCTCCCTCGGCCTCATGGCCCTTCTGCTGCTCGCCGCCTGCGCCGACTCGCCCGCGCCCGCGACGCCTCCGCTGCTCGACCCGACGCTCCCGCACAATGGTGGGACGTACGCGGATTGGGGCGGACGCTGGTGGGCTTGGACGCTCGGCCTGCCTGCGTCCCAGGCGCCGTACGCTGTGGATACCTGCACGACCGCCGGGCAGCCGACGGAGCCCGTGTTCTTCCTGGCGGGAACAGGGGGAATGGGCGCCGCGACGCGAAGCTGCACGATCCCCCCTGGACGGGCCCTGTTCTTCCCGCTCGTGAACGGCACCACGTGGGCGTGCTGGGAAGGGGAGCCCGGCGGCGGCGGGGGCTGCCCCGAGAACTCAGAGGCGACGCTGCGCTCGCAGCTCGAGGCGACCTGGTCGGAGCTACCCAGCACGGTGCGCGTCGTGCTGGATGGGGTCAACGTCGACCTCGGAGCGATCGCGGACCTGCGCGGCGCCAGCGGTCGTATTGACTTCGCCGGGCCGGCGACGCCCGATGCCCCGGCCGACAACTACTGCATGACTCCCCTGCCCGACGTGGCGGCGGCGTGCGGTGAGACCGTCGGCGCTCCCCGGTGGCTGCTCAGCGACGGCTACTGGGCGATGCTGCGCCCGCTCTCGCCGGGGGCCCACACGCTCCGCATCTACGGCGCGACGCACGCCGGTGCGCCCGACGAGTTCGTCGTCGACGTCACCTACGACCTCGACGTGCAGTGAGCCCCGGGCGGGCGCGCCTTTGGCTGGTGCTCTGCGGGCTCGCGCAGGTGAGTTGTTCCGTCGCGCTGCCGTACCCCGAGGTCCTCGCGGAGGTGAACTGCCACGACGGCGTCGACGACGACCAAGACGGGCTGGTCGACTGCCTCGACGGCGAGTGTCGAGCGCAGTGCTTCGAGTCGAGCCTTGAGACGTGCAGCGACGGCCTCGACAACGACGCTGACGGCGTCGTCGATGGGGCCGACCCGCAGTGCTGGGCGACGGCCCCGCCGCACACGAGGCGCTGCGTGGAGCGCCGCCCGGTCGCGTTCGTGGAGACGTTCGGCACGCGGGCCATGCCGGGCTGGTCGAGCGCGCTGCCGATCGACGAGTCCGTCGTCGTCGAGCCCAACGGGAACCGCGCGCTCTCGCTCGTCGATGCCTCGCATGGCCGCGGACGGTCGCTGTTTGCGCCGGCTGGTGCCGGACCATTCTCCCTGTCGTTCCACCTGATGCTGCCGGCGGGGGTGGAGTTCCGGGTCGCGCTCGTCGACCCAGCGCAGGCCGTCCCGGGGCTGCCTGTCCCGCGCGGCGCTGGCTACTCGTATGTAGAACTGTCGCGAGTTGGCGGCGTCATCGACGTGCACTCCCTGCTGAGTGACACCACCATCAGCGGGCGGATCGAGACAGCCGCCGCGGGCTTGACGGTCGCGGTTCGTGGGAACGGACGACCAGAGAGGCTCGACGTGACCCCAGACGGCGAGGCGACCGTCCGCCTCGCGCACCTGCCGTACTCGTTGCTCAACGACGCTGCGGTGCAGGTGGCCTTCGGGATCGACTCCGCGGTGCCTGGCGCTATCCCCCTCCTCGACGACGTGCGAGTCGTGTTCGACGAACCGCAACAGTGCGACGCGTCGACCCCACGCGCCGTCTCCTGCGCTCCGACGCAGGCGCGCGTGCTAGCCACTGTCGCGCTCGCCTCCGGCGACCGCTGTGTGGCCGTCGTCGGAGCGTCGACCCTCGACGTCTGGCGGAGCGCGAACGGCCGACAGTATGAGCTGGCTGGCAGCGTTCCCATCGACGCGAGCGAGCCGCTGTCGCGCGCGTCGCTCGCCGCGAGCGGGGCCGGGGCCGACCTCGCGTTCACGACGCTCGGCGCGAGCCCACGGCTCCGCGTCAGCGCACTCGACGCGACGTGTGGAGTTGTGGACACGCGCGTGGATGTGCGGCTCGAGCGACTCGCCCTCGTCACGGTCACGGGGAGCCACTTCGACCTCGCCCTGTGGAGGCGCGAGCCGGAACGGAGCGTGGCGTACCTCTTCGCCCCGTCAGTGTCGGGAGTCGGTCAATTGCGGCGACTCGTGGAGGTCGGGGGCGAGGTCTCCGTCGACACCGCGTTCGCTGGCCTCATCCCCAGCCTGATCAGCCCTGTTTCGTTCGTCCCCGTCGGCCGACGCGACATCGTCATCGTCGGACGCGACCTCCGAGGCGACGCACCAGGCATCATCGCGCGCACGGTTCCCGAGCGAGAGACGTCCTCCGGACCCGCGCTCGACTGGCTCGCGACCACGAACACGCCGTTCATCCCGCTGCTCGAGGACCCGACCCTGTCCTCGAGCGCAGACCGAGGGGCGCTCGATGGGTTCTCGTTCGACGGCGAGTCCGTCGGCGGTGGCGTGGTGGTCTACTCGAGCCTCGACGCACACGCCGAGAGCCACGCGTTCGTCGGTTGCCTCGAGTACACGATCGGCGGACTGCCGAGCGGATTTTGCGAACAATTCAAGCAACCGACCATCGTCACTCCCGCTCTCGATCCCGCGTGCAACGAGTGGGAGTCGTGCGCGAGCGCGCCCGCCGACTGCGGCGCCTGCGTCGGCGAGGTGCTCGACGACGACCTGCTCGCGAGCACCGCGTGGTCCACGGGTTCGGCCGGCCCCCGCCTCGTCGCGTCGGCCCACAGCACCGCGGTCGACCTCGACGCCGTCCGACGGCCGATGCTCGCGTGGGAGCTCGGCTCACCCGGCGAAGCGCGGCTTCCGTTGCCCGCGCACGCGCTCGCGAGCTTCGACTCGCGCGCCACCGTTGCGCAGGCCGACGACTGTGACGTCTCGCTCGTCGTCGAGCACGAGCGCGGCGACGTCGCCGCGACGTGGCGGTTCGACGCCGGGGTCGCGACGTTGGGGCTGGACGGCGCCGCGGCGACGCCACGCATCGCGTTTCGTCCGGGCGAACGTGAGCGCATCATCGTGACCTCTGAGGCGAGCACCACCCGCTTGACGCTCGCGCGACCCGACGGCTGCGACGCCTCCACGGAGTCGACGCACGCCGACCTTGGCGCCGTCGTCGCGGTGCGCGTTCGGGACGATGGTCGATGCGTCGGCGCCATCGACCTGATGACGCTCTCGGCGCGCTGACCCCGGGCGCATCTTCCCCTTCGGCGCCTCCGCGCTCCTCGAGCCCGGCTCGACACGCCGATCCGCCAGCCAAACGAGGATGACCGACCGCTGAAGCGTCTGACCCATGGACGGGGACGGGCGACGTCCCTAGGTATGTCTCCCACGGCAAAGACATGAGCGAAGCCTCCCCCACCTCCTCCGAGTCCCAGTCAGCCAACCGCCCGCGCGTGAACGACGTGACCATCAGCGTCGCGACCTCGAACGGCACCGGCAGCCAGTCGGCGAACCTCATCCTGATGCGGTCGATCTTCAACATGGGGATCCCGGTCGGGGCGAAGAACATGTTCCCGTCCAACATCCAGGGACTGCCGACTTGGTTCACCGTGCGCGCCAGCGCGGCCGGTTGGTCGGGGAGGCGGCGGCTGATCGACCTCTGCGTGGCGATGAACGAGGAGTCGGTCGTCGACGACATCGCGCAGCTTCCGCCCGGTGCGACGCTGGTCCTCCACAAGTCGCTCGAGAAGTACGCGCAGCGCACCGACTTGGTGGTGCACGTGGTGCCCTTCGACGACCTCGTGAGCGGGCTGGTCAAGGAACCCAAGCTCAGCAAGCTGGTGGTCAACATGATCTACGTGGGCGTCGTCGCTCACCTGTTCGCCATCGACATGAAGGAAGTCGAGCGCGCGATTCAGCGGCAGTTCTCGAAGAAGGCGAGCGCCGCGAAGATCAACCTCGACGCGGCCACCGTCGGGCACGTTTGGGCCGAGGCGAACCTGCCGCAGAGCGCCACACACCGCCTCGAGCGGATGAGCGCGACCGACGGCAAGATCATCATCGAGGGCAACCAAGCGACCGCGCTCGGCCTGGTCTTCGGCGGGATGACGGTCCTCGGCTGGTATCCGATCACCCCGAGCTCGAGCGTCGCCGAGGTGACGATCGACTACCTCAGCAAGTACCGCAAGGACCCGGAGACGGGGAAGCCGACCTACGCGGTGATTCAGGCCGAGGACGAGCTCGCCTCGATGGCCATCGTCGTCGGCGCAGGCTGGGCAGGCGCGCGCGCGGCGACGGCGACGAGCGGCCCGGGAATCTCGCTGATGGGCGAGCTCGTGGGCCTCGCCTACTTCGCGGAGATCCCCGCGGTGATCGTCGACGTGCAGCGGATGGGCCCGAGCACCGGCCTGCCCACGCGGGTCAGTCAGGGCGATATCTTCTCCGCCTACCACCTCTCGCACGGCGACGGGAAACACCCGCTGCTGCTCCCCGGCAACGTCCGCGAGTGCTTCGAGTTCGCCGCAGAGTCCCTCGATCTCGCCGAGCGGCTTCAGACCGTGATCTTCGTGATGCTCGATCTCGACCTCGGGATGAACCTCTGGTCGAGCGACCCCTTCGAGCCGATCGCGAAGCCCATCGATCGCGGCAAGGTGCTCGACGAGGCGCAGCTCGCGAAGGTCGGGAGCTTCGCCCGCTACAAGGACGTCGACGGCGACGGCATCCCGTACCGCACGATCCCCGGCAACCCGCACCCGCTCGCGGCTTACTTCACGCGCGGAACGGGCCACACGGAGGCCGCGACCTACAGCGAGAAGGCCCAGGACTGGAAGGGCAACCTCGACCGGCTGACTCGCAAGTTCGACACGGCCCGCACCCTGATGCCGAGGCCGGTGCTGAAGGCCGCGACGCCTGGGCAGGTCGCGGAGATCGGCGTCATCGCGTTCGGCTCGAGCGACCCGGCCGTCGAGGAGTCGCGCGCGGAGCTGGCGAGTCAGGGCATGGCGATCGACTACCTGCGCCTGCGCGCGCTGCCCATCGACCGGGAGGTGCGCGAGTTCATCGAGGCGCACCGCGTCGTCTACGTGGTCGAGCAGAACCGCGACGCGCAGCTCGCGTCGATCCTCAAGGCGGAGCTGCCGGAGCGCGCCACCGCCCTCCGCAGCGTGCTCCTCTACAGCGGGCTGCCCGCCGACGCGCAGTCCGTGACCGAAGACATCGTCCGTCAGGAGTCGAAGGAAGGTCGAGCATGAGCCACGAAGCAGCAGCACCCCCGGCGGCCCCGAAGCCGACCAAGGCACCCGCGCTCAACCGCCTCAGCCTCGACCTGAAGGCATACAAGGGCGCGAACTCCACGCTCTGCAGCGGCTGCGGTCACGACTCGATCACGAACGCGATCATCAAGAGCTTCTTCGAGTACGGCGTCGAGCCGCATCGCGTCGCGAAGCTGAGCGGCATCGGCTGCTCTTCGAAGACCACCGCGTACTTCCTGAGCCGCTCGCACGGGTTCAACTCGGTGCACGGCCGCATGGCCGCGGTGGCGACCGGCTCGAACATGGCCAACCACACGCTCCTCAACATCGGCGTGAGCGGGGACGGCGACACCGCGTCCATCGGACTCGGCCACTTCCTGCACATGGTCAGGCGCAATCCGCAGCTCGTGTACCTCGTCGAGAACAACGGCTGCTACGGGCTGACCAAGGGGCAGTTCTCCGCCACGGCGGACAAAGGCTCTCTGCAGAAGGGCGGCGCGGTCAACCGCATGGACCCGATCGACATCTGCGCGCTCGCGATCGAGATGGGCTGCGGCTTCGTCGCGCGCTCGTTCTCGGGCGACGCCAAGCAGCTGAACCAGCTGCTGAAGGCCGCGATCGCCCACAAGGGCACGGCGCTGATCGACGTCGTCTCGCCGTGCGTGACGTTCAACAACCACGAGGGCTCGACCAAGAGCTACCCCTACGCCAGGGCGCACGAGGAGCTCATCCACGAGGTCGGCTTCGTGCCGTTCTTCGAGGAGATCTCCGTCGACTACGACGCCGGAACGACCCAGGTGGTCGAGCTCCACGACCACTCCAAGGTCGTGCTCAAGAAGCTCGAGCGCGACTACGACCCGACCAACCGACGACAGGCGCTGGAGCTCCTCAGCCACGCGCAGGAGAATCAGCTCTTCCTGACCGGGCTCGTCTACCTCGATCCGTCGATGCCCTCGATGGCTGAGCAGCTCGACCTCGGCTCCGAGCCGCTCGCGACGCTGCCCGCCGAGAAGCTCCGCCCGTCGCCGACGGCGCTCGCGGAGATCATGGAGACGTTCAAGTAGGCGGGGCGTCGCGCACCGTCCGACACGCCGGCTGGCGGGCGCGCAGGACCGCCCGCTGGCTCGAACCGCGCGGCGTTTCAGCGGACTCGTTCGCCGTCCAACGCTTGCCGGACCATCGCCGCCAGCGCCTCCTTCGAGAAGGGTTTCTGGAGGAAGTGGACGCCCTCGGCCAGGATGCCGTGGTGTGCGATGACGTCGGCGGTGTGGCCGGACATGAACAGGCGCTTGAGCCCTGGATAGAGTGACAAGAGGTTCTCCGCCAGGTCGCGCCCGTTCATCTCGGGCATGACGACGTCGGTCACCAGCAGCTGCACCTCGCCAGCGTGTTCCTTCGCCAAGCGCATCGCCTCGCCCGGGGTGCCCGCGGACAGCACGACGTAGCCCAGCTGCTCGAGCATTCGCTTCGACACCTTCAGGACGGCCGTCGCGTCCTCGACGAGCAGGACCGTCTCGTGGCCGCGGACCGGCGGCACCGACACCTCCTCCATTCGAGCGGGCAGCGGCGTGGTCTGATGGCGCGGCAGGTAGATCTTGAACGTCGTCCCGCGTCCTGGCTCGCTGTCGACCTCGATGGAGCCGTGGTTCTGCTTGACGATCCCGTAGACGGTCGCGAGGCCTAGCCCCGTTCCTTTGCCCATCACCTTCGTCGTGAAGAACGGCTCGAAGAGGCGCATTCGCGTCTCTTCGTCCATGCCACGGCCGTCGTCGCTGATGGTGAGTCGCACGTAGTCGCCCGGGATGGACTCCGCGTGCGCAGCGCAGTAGTCGTCGTCGAGGTTCACGTTGGCGGTCTCGATGGTCAGCGTGCCGACGCCCGAGATCGCGTCGCGCGCGTTGACGCACAGGTTGGTGATGATCTGATCGACCTGCGAGGGATCCACCCTGACCGGCCAGAGGTCTCGACCCGGCAGCGAGGTGAGCTGGAGGTCGTCGCCGATCAGCCGTCGCAGCATCGTGAGAATCCCCGCCATGGCAGCGTTCAAGTCGAGCACCTTCGGCGTGACGGTCTGCTTGCGGGCAAACGCCAACAGCTGCCGGGTGAGGTCTGCCGAGCGAAGGGCAGCCGAGCGGATCTCCTCCAGATCTTCGCGCCATGGCACGGTCGGGCCGACCTGCGCGAGCGCGAACTCGACGTTCCCGAGGATCACGCCGAGCATGTTGTTGAAGTCGTGCGCGACCCCGCCCGCCAACCGGCCCACGGACTCCATCTTCTGCGCCTGTCGTAGCTCGAGCTCGAGTCGCGCCTTCTCCGCGGCAGCGCCCCTTCGGTCGGTGACGTCCTGATTGACACCCACCGCCGTCAGCGGCCCTCCGGCGACGACGTGGAGCAACTGGCCGAGCCAGCGGATCCACCGAACGTCTCCGTCTGGTCGGAGCACCCGAAAGTCCATCTCGAAGACCTCGAGGCTGCTCCTTCCGCGATCGAGCGCCGCTCTCACCGTGGGAAGGTCCTCAGGGTGGGTGTGCGCCCAGCAGTAGGCGGCGAAATCCCCCTCGAACCCAGGTGGAATGCCCCATATTTCGGCCAGCTCGTCGGTCCAATGGCCGCGGCCGGTTGCCAGGTCCACTTCAAACGCGCCGATCCGGCCAACCTGAAGCGCGAGCCGCCGGATTCGCTCGCTATCCTGCACCTCGGCCTCGACCCGCTTCCGGTCGGTGATGTCCGCGAAGGTGACCAACACCTGCTCGACCTGTCCGTCCGGGTCGAGCTTCGGATCGGCGTTGACCAGCAGCCACGCTCGGTCTTGTGCAGTCGGGCGATGGACGCCCATCACGACCCCTCGCACAGGTCGGCGCGTCGCCAGCGCCTGAACGGACGGATGCGTCGGACCTGGAAAGGCGGTCCCGTCCTCGTGGATCACATCCCAGGACGGGTCGAAGGACGTCTTCCCGAGCAGTTGATCTTCGGAGAGCCCGAGTAGCTCCAAAGCCTTCGCATTGCTCAACAGGATCTCGGCATTGGGGCCGTGGATCACGACGCCGATCGGGAGGTCTTCGGTGAGGACCCGATAGCGCTCCTCGCTCAAGCGGAGCGCTCGCTCAGTCTGGCGTTGGTGGTCGGCGTGCTCGTCGACGCGCCGCCTCAGCGCGGCATTCTCGGCCCGCGCCTCCTGCAGCTCGGCGGTCAGCGAGGCGGACGCCTCTTCGCTCTCGGTCGACGCCATGCGGGGGTCCTCGGGCTTGGAAGCAGGCTGGAGGGTGATGCTAAACTGAGGGCCGCCGTACGTCTACGGCGGTGGTGAGCGCGAGCGACTGCCGCGCAGGCACACCGGAGAGCGCAGAGAGAAGGGCGCATAGCTCGGCGAGCGGCGGGCGTGTGCTGCGGCGGGGCGGCGCGGCAGGGCGGCGCGCTCAGCGGTAGACGTCGGGGCCGGAGGTCGGCGAGATCGCGTCGCCGGCGAAGCGCGTCGCGAACAAGAACAGCACGAGCGTGAGCACGATCAGCGCGGGCGCGGCGAAGCCAGTCACCCGCGCGCGGGCGTCGGGGAGGCCGTGCTGCGCGCGGGCGACGCGCGTGAGCGTCGTGCCGAGCCAGAAGAGCTGCGCGAGCAGCGCGACGCCGAACACGAGCGGCCCGATGACGGGCAGCACGGTGGCGGGGCCGAGGAGCGCCCAGATCACCTGCACGGCGAGCGCGTACGCGGCGACGCGGGCGTCGTGCGCGTAGCCGCCGGTGCCGCCGAGGGCGCGCGCGCTGAAGTGGAAGACCGCCCCGACGAGGAGCGCGTGCAGGACACCGCCGAGCGCGGCGACGAGCGGCGCCCCGCACGCCGCGCCACCGAAGGCGACGAGCACCATCGGCGACGCCGGCTCGAGGAGCGGCGTTCGCCAGCCGAGCGCGGCGAGCAGCACGCACGGCGAGACGAGCGCGAGCGCGGTGACCGACAGCACGAAGTGCAGCAGCGCCGCGTACCCGACGGCGACGGTCACGGAGCCCTCGCCGAGCAGCGCGAACGTCTGCTCGGTCTTCGTGAGCACGTCGCGCGTCGTGCGCCACAGCTTCGCGAAGACGTGCAGCTCAGCGCGCTCCCACGCGATGGCGGTGGCCCCGGCCTCGCGCGCGGCGCACTCCGCGCAGACGAGCCCACCCGCAGACTCCGGCAGGCAGTACGCGCACGCGGGGCGCGCGCAGCGCTCGCAGCTGACGAAGGCGGGCTGCCCAGGGTGGGCTGCGCAGGTGCGCGGCGGGGCGGCGTCGCTCATCGCGTGAAGCGCCCGATGGTGCCGTCGCGCTCGAGGATCCCGAGCTGCCCATCGTCCGCGAGAAAGAGCCCGCGCGCATCGACCGAGGCGGGGAAGGCGCGCTCGGTGCAGCGCGCCGCGTCGCAGTCGAGCACCACCTGCACCATGGGCCCGCGCGGGAGCGCACGCGCGGCGAGGGCGCGCAGATGCCCCGACGCGTCGACCGCGAGCGTGCCCTCGCGCAGATCGAGGTACACGTCGCTCGCGATGCGCTCGGCATCGCCCGTCGGACCGAGGTGTTCGAGCAGCCCCGGGCGAGCGAGCCACGCGCTCCCCACGGAGGCGAAGGCCGTGGCCGCCCAGTCCTCTTCGCCTGCGACCACGCCCGGCGGATCCCCGCGCACGGGCACCGGCTCGACGCGCTCCGGAGAGGCGGCGTCGAGGCGCGCGAGCAGCGTCGGGAGGCCGACGTACGCGAGCAGCACACGGCCTCCCCCGAGCGCGAGCGGCTCCGGCAGCTCCTCACGTAGCGCGAGACCGTCGAGCACACCGCGGCTCGCCAGCAGCTCCGCGACGACCGCGACCTCGCCCATGGCGCCGCCCGCGTCCGGCGCAACGCGCGCGAGGCGCACGGTGCCGCTCTCGCTGACCGTGACGAGCTCGAGCGCGCCGCCCTCGCCCGCGACGGCGCTCCAGCCGCGCACCCGGCCCTCCTCGGGCGGGAGCGTCACGAGCGGCGTATAGCGCAGCCCCTGCGCGTGAAAGACGAGCAACGACGGCGGCTCCGCGGCGCTGTGCGGCCGCACGAGCTGCCCGCCGACGTAAGAGACCTGCCGCCCGGCCTGCACCAGCCGCAGCAGCTCGCTGCCGGGGAGCGTGCGCCCGGACACGGGGAACGCGGGCGCGGGGCGCAGCGCTGCGCCGCGCAGGAGCATGGGCGCCTCGCCACACACGAGGAGCGGAGACGTGCGAGTGAGCATGCGGGTCGACGTGTCGCCGATCAGGCGACAGTCGGCGCCGACGGCGCCCGCGTCGGCGACCTCCGCCGCGTCGCTCGACCACGCGGCCGCGGCATCGCCCGGCTCTGCGACGACGAGCCGCTCCCTCGACAGGACGAGCACGTTCAGCCCGGCGATCTGCCCGCCGAGCGCCACGCCGCGCGGCGTGTAGCCTGCGAGCGACTCCGCGGCTCCGCGCGCCTCCGTCACGCCGACCACGCGCCCATCACTCAGTACCACGACGACCCCGTGGCCGCCGAGCTCGCCGATCGCGACGGGGGGCGCCGTGGTCTGCCCGAGGTTCACCCAGCC
>CAIUAC010000821.1 GCA_903896985.1 uncultured Sandaracinus sp. | reverse complement strand
TCATGTCGTCGAGCAGCACGCAGGTGCGTCCCTCGACGTCGCCGATGATGTTCATGACCTCGCTGACGTTCGCGCGCTCGCGGCGCTTGTCGATGATCGCGAGGTCCGCGCCGATGCGCTTCGCGTAGGCGCGCGTGCGCTCGACGCCGCCGGCATCCGGCGAGACGAAGACGGGCGCCTCTTTGCCAGCGAAGCGCCCCTCGAGGAACTCGAGGAAGACGGGCATCGCGTAGAGGTGATCGACGGGCGTGTTGAAGAAGCCCTGGATCTGGCCCGAGTGCAGGTCGACGGAGACGACGCGGTCGACGCCCGCCGACGACAGCAGATCCGCGACGAGCTTCGCGGTGATGGGCGTGCGCGGCGCGACCTTGCGGTCCTGGCGCGCATAGCCGTAATACGGAATCACCGCGGAGATCGAGCCGGCGCTGGCGCGCTTGAGCGCGTCCGCCATCACGAGCAGCTCCATCAGGTTGTCGTTCACCGGCGCGCACGTGGGCTGGACGATGTAGACGTCGACGCCGCGCACGTTCTCTTGGACCTCGGCGAAGACCTCGCCGTCCGAGAAGCGCGAGAGCTTCGCGCGCCCCATCGGGAGCTCGAGGTACTTGGCGATCTCGTGCGCGAGGGCGGGGTTCGCGTTGCCGGCGAAGATGCAGATGGACGTAGACATCGGGCCGATCTGCCTCTCTGCTGCGGTTTCCGCGCGGTCCGCGACGAGCCGGACGCGAGGGAGCGGAGGGGTAGCAAGCGGCGCGGAGGGTGTCAACGCCGCCGCGCCGATCGAAGAAGACGAACTGGTCGGCGCGCCGCGTCGAAGCGGGGTGCGACGGGCGGAGCTCAGCGCCGCGCGGCGGGATGCTGAGCGCGGCAACGGGTGACGGCCGCGTCGCCGAGCGCCGTGAGCCTGGCGCGCGCGGCGTCTACCTCCGCGCTCTGCAGCCCCGTTTGGGCGGCGATCGCCACGACGCGATCGAAGCGCTCGACCGCGCGGCAACGCAGCGGGCGAACCTGCGCTTCGAGGATCTCGGCGACGCGCAGCGCGACGATCCGGCGCAGTTGCTCGTAAGACTGCTGCGAGAGCGAGCGGCGCTCGGCCTCGAGGTCGGCCGGATCGCTCCACGTCGCGGCGAGCACGGCGGCGGTGAGGCTCTCGAGCGCGAGCCCGGCGCGGTAGTGCGCCGCGGCGGACCAGCGCGGGTCGTTGATGCGAGCGACGGCGTCGTAGCCCTCGAGCAGCGCGCGCACGTCGTCTGCGGGGCCACTGAGCACGTTGGTCAGCGAGGCGATCAGCGCTTCCGTGTTCGCGCCGCGCGGGATCGTGAGGTGCAGCCGCGTGAGGGCGTCGAAGCCCGTATCGGCCCGCGTGAACGCTGCCGCCGCGACGTAGCCGCGCGCCTCGAGGCCGAGCGCGTCGCGCGTCTCGCTCGCGGCGGCCGTCATCTCGTCGAGCGCCGCAGCGCGCGCCGATGAGCCCTCGCGCTGGCACGCCGCGAAGCGATAGAGGGCCCGCACGACCTCGTCGCCTGCGCCCGCTTCTGCGCGATGGGCCTGCGCGAAGGCGTGGAGCGCCACGGTGGCGTGTCGGCAGTCTCCTGCCGCCGCAAGCTCGAGCGCGGAGGCGAGCGCGGCGCTCCGCTGTCGCGCGGGGTCGGTCTCCGCTACGGCGAGCGCGGTCCAAGCGTCAGCCGCCTCCCGATGCCGGCCGAGCGCGACGAGGCTCTCGGGCAGCGCCACGCGCGCAGCCGCCCTGGCGTCCGCGAGCTCGGGCAGGTCGAAGTCCGCGCCGAGCAAGCGGGCCGCGAAGAGCACGACCTCGTCGTGCCGAGCCGCCGCGTGCGCGAGCGCGAGCAGTCGCTCGAGCGCGTCGGAGAGCGCCATCACCGCGCGGAGGTGTTCGTCCGCCGTGAAGCGCGCGGGCACGACCTCCGCGACGATGCGCCGATCGACCTCGACCGCGCGATCGCTCTCGCCGAGGCGAAACGCGCGCGCGGCGAGCATCAGGCCATCCACGCGATCCATCGGCGTCACGTCCGGGTCCGCATCGACCGACGCGAGGAAGGCCTCCCCGGCGCGGCTTGCCCAACGCGGCCGCTCGGCTCCTTGCGCGTGCTCGGCGCGCTGCGCGAGCACCATGCCGGTGCGCAGCCGCACCGAGATCGCGTCGGTCCGCGCGAGGCAGCGCGGGTCATCGAGCGCGTCGCCGCACGCGGGCGTGCCCGGCGCGCCGACGTCACAGCCGCGCTCCCCGAGGGCGCGACCGAGCTGCGCGACCGCGTCGTAGCGACCGAGCGTGACGGCCATGTCGCGGAGCGAGCGCCACGCGG
>CAIUAC010000820.1 GCA_903896985.1 uncultured Sandaracinus sp. | reverse complement strand
GTTCGTCCTCGGGGCAGGCTCGACCGGCGCGCAGAGCCCGGTCGCAGCGGCCGCCGGGGCGGGCTTCCTGGTCGCCTACGTCGCGGGCACGAGCGTGTTCGTCCAGACGGTGGACGCCACCGGGACGCCCGGCGCGCCGGTCGCGATCGCCACGCGCAGCAGCGGCGCCACGCCCGCCGTCGCCATCGGCGCGCTGACGACCTGCCCCGCGGCGGGCGCCTGCGCGCTCGTCGCCTGGGAGGACTCGGCGTCCGACTCCACTCTCCAGGGCCTCGTCGTCGCGGCCGACGGGAGCGCGGTCGGCGCCGCCTTCGCGGTGACTCCAGGCACCGGGACGGCGCCCTCGGTCACCGGCGGCGCGGACCGCTTCGTCGTCGCCTGGACCGCGGCAGACGGCGCCTACGCACGGATCTTCGGAACCGACGGCGTCCCGGCGCTCAACCGCGAGCGCCCGCAGACGAGCAGCGCGTTCCTCGTCGCGGCGGGCGGGTCGGCGCCTTCCGTCGCGGCGGGCGGGCGAGCGAGCTCGTACCTCTTCGTCTGGAACGACCCGACGCAGGACGCCTCCGGGGGCGTCCGCGGGCGCGTGATTCCGTTCTGAGGGGCGGGGCGCTCAGCCTTGGTGCGGGCCCTGCGCGGGGCCGCCTAGCCTTGACCCCAACGCCGTAACCCGGTATGAGCAGCCAGGTTTTCGGCTCCGAGACGCTCGCTGTCTCGCCGGCCAGAGTCTGCGCCATCGCTTCGCTGTGGCGCTCACGCGCCGAGTGCTCAAGAGCTCAGGGAACGAGGCAGACGCGGGTGGTCGACAGCACGGCCGAGAGCAGGTCCGACACGCAGGCGGGGAGCGAGCGCTCTTCGCCTGGCGCCGTTCCGTCCGCTCCGCTGCCCCCGAGATCGATGGGACGCCGCGTCGGCATCATCGTCTACTGGGTGTTCATCACCTTCGTCGTCGGCTCCGGCGTGCGCTCGATCACCACGCAGGTCTTCTGGCCCCGCGCGGACGCCGCGCCTCCCGCCGCGACGTGTAGCGCGGGGATTCGCGGGCTCGCCTCGGAGCTGCGCACCTTTGCCGCCGACCGCGCCGCGCGGCCGAGCGAGGCACCGCCGAACGATCGCGCGTTCTTCGGCGCGTGGGACGCACGTCAGCACGCGCTCGAGTCGCTCTGCGAGGGGGAGGCGGCGCGCAGCGCCTATGTCTCCCTCGCCCGTTACCGTTTCTCGCTCGAGCAATCGCTCGTGCGCCACCTGCGCGAAGAGACCGTCCTCTCGCGTGATCTCGACGCCCGCCTCGCGGCGCTGCGTCCCTAACTTCCCCTCCCCAAAGAGCACCATGACCTCGCTGCCCTCCGCGCAGGACCTCACCACCGCACCGGTGGTCGTCCCCCCGACCTTCGACCTCCTTCCCCTCACGCCCGACACTCGGCGCGCCATCGACGAGATGGGCTTCGTGACGCCGACGCCCGTGCAGGTCGCGGCGTTTGCGCCCGCGGTCGAGGGGCGCGACCTGATCGTGCAGGCGCAGACCGGCACCGGGAAGACGGCCGCCTTCGGCCTCCCGCTCGTCGATCGCCTCGTGCTGCCCGAGCCGCGCGTGCAGGCGCTGATCCTCGCGCCGACGCGGGAGCTCGCGCTGCAGAGCGCGCGCGAGGTCGAGCGCCTCGGCAAGCACAAGGGGCTGCGCACGGTCGCCGTCTACGGCGGCGCCCCGATGGAGCGTCAGGTCCAAGAGCTCGAGGGCGGCGCGCAGATCGTCAGCGGCACGCCGGGGCGCGTCCTCGATCACCTCAAGCGCGGGACGCTCGACGCGCGCGGGCTCAAGGTGCTCGTGCTCGACGAGGCCGACGAGATGCTCTCGATGGGCTTCGCCAAGGAGCTTCACGCGATCCTCGAGAAGCTCCCGAAGGACCGCCAGACCTGGTTCTTCAGCGCGACGATCGAGGCGGACGTCAAGCGCATGGCCGACCGGCACATGCGCGACCCGCAGACCATCGCGCTCTCGAGCGACGCGGTCGGCGCCTCGCTCGTCTCGCACTTCATCTACCCGCTCAGCGGGATCGACCGGCAGGGCGACCTCAAGCGCATCCTCGAGGTCGAGGACCCCGAGAGCGCGATCATCTTCTGCAACACGAAGGTCGAGACGGAGCGCGTCGCGCAGGAGCTGCAGCAGGCGGGCTTCGACGCCGACTGGCTCAACGGGGACCTGCCGCAGAACGAGCGCGAGAAGGTCATGCTCCGCACCCGCGAGGGGCGGCTGCGCTTCCTCGTCGCGACGGACGTCGCGGCGCGCGGCATCGACATCTCGCACCTCACGCACGTCATCAACTACTCGCTCCCGCTCGCGAGCGAGCAGTACGTCCATCGCACCGGGCGCACGGGCCGCGCGGGGCGAACCGGCACGGCGATCTCGCTCGTCGGACCGAAGGAGATCGGCGCGCTCTATTACCTGCGCCTGCAGTACAAGATCTTCCCGATCGAGCGCTCGCTGCCGTCGGTCGGAGAGCAGCGCACGCGCCTCGAGGCGGACCGCCTCACGATGATCGCGGACGTCTTCCCGGGCGAACCGGGCGAAACGGACCGCGCCCTCGCCCGCCGCATCCTCTCGCACGCCAACGCCGAGCGCTTGCTCGCGGGGCTGCTCGCGTCGTTCTTCGGCGCGCGTGGAGACGACGTGGACGAGCAAGCCGCCGCCGCCCGCCGCGCCAAGCCGCCGGCGCCCGCGCCGCTGCCGCGCCAGGACGAGGCGCCGCGCCGCTCCCGTGGAGACCGCCCAGAGCGCTTGGACCGCCCAGAGCGCCCCCGCGAGCCGCGTCGTGAGGCCCGCGCCGACCGCCCCGACCGCGCCCCGATGGCCGACCGCGGCGAGCAGCGCCCAGACCGCATCGACCGCGCCCCGATGGCGGACCGCGGCGAGCAGCGCCCAGACCGCATCGACCGCGCCCCCGTCGCGGACCGCGGTGAGCAGCGCCCAGACCGCATCGACCGCGCTCCCGCGGCAGACCGCGGCGAGCAGCGCCCCGACCGCATCGACCGCGCTCCCGCGGCAGACCGCGCCGAGCGTGCGCCGCGCGCCGAGCGAACGCCGGGCGCAGAGCGCAGCCCGATCGGTGAGCGGCTCCCGCGCCGTCGGCGTGAGGGCCTGACTCCGCGCTCCGCCGACACGACGACCGTCGTGCTCGAGCCGAGCGCGGCGGCCGCGTTCCCGCAGGAGCCGCCGGAGCCGCAGACGGCGCGGGAGCCGGAGGCGCTCATCGACCGCGACCCGACGCAGCCGGGTTCACCCGCGCCGAGCGCTCAAGAGCAGGCTGGCGGACCGTCCGACGAGGACGAGGGCATGGCGACGCTCTACCTCGGCGTCGGTCGCCGCGAGGGAGTGCGTCCCGGCGAGGTCGCGCGCTTGCTGCACGAGGCCGCGGGCCTCGAGCGCGCCGAGATCGGCCGCATCCGCATCCGCGACAAGCACACGTTCGTCGGCGTGCCGATCGACAAGATCGGCGACGTCGCGCGCGCGCTCAACGGTCAGACCTTCCTCGAGCGCGCGTTGCTCGCAGAGCCCGCGAAGGCTCCGCGAAGCTGAGCCGGATACCGTGCGCAGGGCTCACGCCGTCGCGGTGATCGGGGCGCTGCTCT
>CAIUAC010000819.1 GCA_903896985.1 uncultured Sandaracinus sp. | reverse complement strand
GTCGCAGTAGTGCTAGCAGCGCTTGCCGTTCTTCCAGTCCTTGTTGAGCGCCGGCACTGTTATGTCGCCGAAGCGCACCACGTACTCCGGCGTCACCGTCACGTACCCGAGGTCGAAGAGCGTGTGGAACTCGTTGGTCAGCAGCAACCCGTTCTGCACGTGGCTGGTGCGCGGGCCGAGGTACGGCTGGATGTGCGCGGCGTCGAGCACGGGCTGCCGTGGGGATGTCCCCCCGCAGCACGGACGCGCGCTACATTGGGCCCGTGCCCGACCTCCTGGACCGCATCACCATCGACCCTGCGATCTTCGGCGGCAAGCCCATCATCCGCGGGCACAGGCTGGCGGTGGAGCACGTGCTCGGCATGCTGGCCGCCGGCGACGACGTGGACACCGTGCTCGCTGGCTATGACTGGCTCGAGCGCGACGATGTACTCGCGTGCGTCGAGTACGCGCGTCGCCTCGTTGCTCACGAGCGCGCGGCGCCGAGCTTCATCCCGTCGGCGGCGTGAAGGTCCTGCTCGATTCGTGTGTGTGGGCCGGGGCGCAGGGCGCGCTCGTGAGCCCGGGCACGACGTGACGACGTGGAAGGTGAGCAGGCGCGGAGCGGCTCGTGATCACGAACCCGAGCGAAAGCCGCACGAGACGAGCAACGCGTGCTCGATCTCGGGCCAGCGCTCTGCTCGGAGCACCTACGCACGGACCTACTCCCACCCGTCTGCGTCCCACGAGAGCGCGTCGTCGCTGCTGCCGAACTCTTCGTCGTGAGGCGGAGCGGCGAGGTAGCGGGCCGCATCGCCGGCGCCCCGCATCGTCGCCGCCCGCAGAGCGAGCTTCGCGAGACGAAGCTGCTGCTCGGGATCGAGCTGAGCGACCAGCGGCAGGAGGTCGTCGGCCATGAGCGGCTTGGGCATCGCGAGAAGCGTACGCCCGGCGCCGCACGCTCGCCAGCTTGTCGGCGCTGTCACCGCTGTCCCAGCAGGCGCCATCATGAGGACGCGCTGCCGCGGCGCGATCAAAGACACCCGCCCTACCCCGCCCGCCTGAACACCGCCTCGTTATGCCAGGCGAGCACGGCCGCGCTCGGGCGCAGGCTCTCGTTCGCGGGCACGGCCGCGAGCCGCTGCCCGTCGTACGGGTAGTAGCGCTTGCCGTTCTTCCAGTCCTTGTTGAGCGCCGGCACTGTTATGTCGCCGAAGCGCACCACGTACTCCGGCGTCACGGTCACGTACCCGAGGTCGAAGAGCGTGTGAAACTCGTCGGTCAGCAGCAGCCCGTTCTGCACATGGTTGCTGCGCGGCCCGAGGTACGGCTGGATGTGCGCCATCGAGCTCGGTCTTGCCCTGCACGATGTTCCGCGCCCACCCCGCGGACTCGCCCCACGGAATCCAGCGCTCCGCGGGCCAGAGCTGCGCCGCGCGCAAGATCGCAGAGCCGACCAGAGTCAGTGGGGCGGGCCTCCGTGCCCGCCCAGGAAAAGGCTGTCGACGCGGCCAAAGCCTGTGGGGCGGGCCTCCGTGCCCGCCGAGGGGAAGGCTGTCGACGCCCCTGTACTTGCCGATGCGGCCGAGGAAGCGACGCCGGTCCGGGTCCCCGTTCTTCCAGCCGAAGCACTGCC
>CAIUAC010000818.1 GCA_903896985.1 uncultured Sandaracinus sp. | reverse complement strand
GTCCGCTCGTCGGAGTCTGGCGGGGGAGGCGGCGTGCTGTGCCGCTTCACGCTCGTCGAGCCAGCCTTGATGTCCGCCTTCACGCCCGTGCCCGCATCGTTGGGGATGAAACGAATCTCGGTCTTGATCTCGAACGACAGGCTCGTCAGCGCTTTTTGCAGCTCTTTCGAGAGATCCGTCGCTTGGAGGAAGTCCCGCACCTCCCGACCGACGACCCGCATCATGCCGTTCTTCGTGTCGTCGATCGCCGTGAACACGTAGCTCACGATCTCGCGCGGGAGCTTGCCCTCGGCGCCGAGGCCGCGGAGGGCCTCGTCGGTGCGCGACAGCGTGCCCATGCCCGCCTCGAAGCCCTTCTCGATGCCGCGCTTGATCAGCTCCGGCAGGATGTGCTCGAAGCGCTTCCTGCGTGACTCACCGGCGGGCGGTGGCTGCGACGGACGCTCGGTCTGAGGTTCTGAGCCGCGGGCGCTGTCGTCTTCGTCGTCGCGGGGCATCGATGCTCCAGGCAGCGCGCGGGAGGGCGCGCCGTCCCTTCGTAACGCTCTGCGTCAGAAGGGTCAACCTGCGCGCGCGGCCGCGTCAGTGGATCGTGTGATCGCGCCCGGCGTGCCGCACCGTGGGCACCTCGAGGTCGCGCTCCTCGGAGAAGATCGCCAGCGTCTCGGTCGCGGCCACCGCGTCCGACCAGCGCAGCGCCTCGAGCGCCCGCCGCTCCGCCTCGGCGACGGCCGCCGCGCGCGTCGCCGCCTCCTCGACCGCCCAGCGCGCGATGGTCTGCCGGTGCTTCTTGCGTCGACGCGCCCAGGCAGCGACGGCGAGCACCATCGCGAGCGCCCAGACTCCGCTGCCCGTCGCGATCAGCGGCAGCGCGGTGAAGCGCTCCGAGACGTTCGCGCGCCACTCCCGCTCGAGGTCGCCCGGCCTCATGTAGTAGGTGTCGAAGAGCGCCGCCGAGAACGTGCGCCCCTCGCGTAGCTGGTGCACGAGGCGCTCGAACTTGCGGCGCCGCGCGTCGTCGCTGCGCAGAAACCCCACGAGCGAGGCGCTCTGCGCGTAGGCGAGGCTGACGTCGTGCGGGCGCGCGGGGAAGCTCGCAGAGAGCCGCGCGAGCGGGATCAGCGAGCCGCCCACGACCGCGTCCCAGAGCGTCTGAATGCGCGCGAGGGACTGCTCGCCGGACTGCTGCACCGCGAGCCCCTCGACGAACCATCGCGGCAGGCTCGCGTCCCCGACCGCGTGGTGGAGCGCGAGGTGACTGAGCTCGTGCGCGAGGAGCTTGTCCATCGCGGGGCGCTCCCAGGTCTCTGGTGCCGTGAACGACAGCAAGATGAGCGAGGCGCCCGGATACGTCACGCCGGTCGCATACGCGGGCGGCGGCGCGCCGATCGGCGCGAGCGCGCGCATCTGTCCAGGGTTCGTCGCGAGGCGAATCTCCGTCGTCGCCGACACATCCCCGCCTAGCTCATCGACGAGGCGCGGCCAGACCTCGTCGTAGGTCGCCTGGAGCGCGTGCGTCTCGTCGCTCGTGCGCGCGGGGAACGCCCACGTCACCGCGCCGCGGTGCTCGACGAGGTACGTCTCGGGCAGCGGCGGGAGCGTCAGCCCGCGCGCGACCACGATGTCCGGCGCGGCGTCGGGCGGCGTCTGCGCGAGGGCGCCGCCGACGAACGACAGCAGCGCGCCGACGAGCGCCGCGAGCAGCAGCCCGAACCTCCTGCGCGTCTGCGTCGGCTTGGTGCTCACGGGCCTGGGGAAAAGCGTAGCACCGGGGTCTGCGCCGGCTCATTGCCGTTCGTCTGGTCGATGATGACGTAGGTCAGGCAGCCCGCGAGCAGCGCGCCCGCGACGAGGTAGGGCCAGCTCTTCGCGAGGAACGAGCGCTCGGCGCGCGGCTCGTCGGGCGAGGTCGCTGCGCCCGGCGCGCGCGTCGCTCGCGCGCTCGACGCGGGGCCGTGAGGCGCTCCGGTCGACGACGCGTGCGCCGCCGCTGCCGCCGTCGACGCGACAGGCGTCG
>CAIUAC010000817.1 GCA_903896985.1 uncultured Sandaracinus sp. | reverse complement strand
CGGCGCCACGAAGCGCAGCGCGACCGGCTCGGTCGTCAGCCCCGCGGTGCCATCGCCGAGGCGCAGCGTCTCGAACTCCGAGCGCTCCGCCGCCACGCTCGTGTGGCCCGCGAGGAGCGTCGTGTCGTCCGCGCCGACGAAGCGATACTGGACGTCCGTCGGCGCCGACGCGAACGACGGCGCGCGCAGCACCCTGCGGATCTCGACGCGGAGCGCTCGCTCGCCGAGGGCTCCGTCGCCCGCCACGGCGAAGCAGAGCGGGGCGTCGCCGCGCTCGGCCGCCGCCTCGTAGAGCGGGACGTAGCGGAGGTCGGGCGCGAGGGCTCGCTCGCCGTCGACCGGAGCTGGCTGCGGCCCCTCGCGGAAGTAGACCCGCTCGTCGAGCGTCTCCGACGACAGCGACGCGACCGCCTCGCCCTCGGCGACGCGCGCAAACACGGTGTACGCGCCTTCTCCGAGCGCGACGCGCGTCAGTCGCCCCGAGCCCTCGGCGGCCAGCGCATGCCCGACCGAACGCTCCACTCCCGTCTCGTCGAGCGTGGAGACGTCCGTCGGCGCGCCGTCGCTGCGGAACACGAGCGTGGCAGGTCCGAGCACGTTCCAGGCGGCGGCGTGCAGCGGATCGACGGGCACTCCGCCGCGCGCGACGGTGGCCTCCTCACGTCGCCTGAAGCCCGTGTAGAAGATCGCCCGCGTGAGGTAGTCGGCGCCCTCCTCGCCCACCGCCGCGAGGCGCTGCCACTCGCTCGCGACGAAGGCGTTGCGGTCCCGCTCAGGCAGCGCCTCCCAGCGCGGAAGACCTCGCGTCGCCGCGAGCCGCTCTCGCTCCGGCAACGAGAGCGCGAGTCGCCGCACTCCCGCGGTCGACGGCGCCAGGCGGATCCTCCGATACGCGCGCAGCAACACCTCGTCGGTGCCGCCCGCAGGCGCGAAGTCCATCACCGCGCGGTCCTCGACGCCGGGCGGCATCGTCACCTCGAGCATGCGGTCGTCGCTGAGCGCCGTGCCGTCCGTCGTGAACGCGTTCTCGTCGAGCCACTGCTCGCCTTGCAGCCGGCCGCGGCTGCGGCGACTGCGGCTCCAGAACGCCTGGCGGAAGAGCACTCGACCGTTGGGCTGCCGGACGCGCACGGTGAGCCCATAGGGCGCGCAGCGATCGGCCGGCGCGTCGCCCCGCACGACCGCGTGCGTCACGAGAAACACGGCGCGTTCACCGCGCGTGAGCACGAGGCTCGGGGAGCTTCCCGCGCGGATTCGGTAGAGCACCTGGCGATCGGCGTTCCGGTACTTCGCCTCGCGCGTCGGCGGCGGCGTGCCGACGGCGCGTACCACGAAGAGCGTCGTGCCGAGCACCGCGGCGAGCATCAGCGCGAGCACGACCGCCCGCAGCGTCGTGCTGCCCAGCGGTGGCTTGGGCGTCGTAGGGGGGCGCGTGCGCGCGGCTTCGTGGCTCATGGTGCGGCCCCCGCGCGCGTCGCCATGCGCACCTGTCGGCTCCGCGTGAGCAGCGCGCGCTCGAGCGCGTCGGAGTTGGTCCCGTCGAGCAGCAGCGGCTCGGCTGTCGGCTCCGGAGAGAACGCGAGCAGCCGCACGGTCAGCTCACCGAGGTGCAGCTCGAGCGCGAGGAAGTCCGCGCCGGCGACCGGGTCGAACCCTGCGAAGCCGCGGGCGCCAACGGTCAGCAGCAGACGCCGCAGCGGGTGCGGGCTCACGCCGGTCGCCGCTTGCTCGAGCGCCGCTCCAGCCTCGTCGAGGCGCGCGCGCGACTCCGCGTCGAGGTCGGTGACGAGCGCGCCCGCGCTCGAGCCCTGCGCGAAGAACTGCAGCGCGCCCTCGGTCCAGGTCGGCAGCGTGAGGCTCCGGGCGACGACGCTCGCCGGGCCCGCGCTGCGATCGACGAACGGGAGTCGGCTCGCCTCGGAGAACCAGAGCAGCGCGGGCGCCGGGCCGCTCTGCTCGCGACGAAACCGCACGCCCGGCTCATGCCAGCCGTCGAGCCCGAGGGTGTCGACCTCGCCCCGCGCGAAGCGCATCGGGCGATATCCCGCGAGCGGCCCTCCGAGCAGCGCAGCGAGCCGCGGGCACGGCGCGACTCCGTCCACCAGCGGCGCCCCGACGCCCACGATGAGCGCGTCCGGGACCGCTCGGAAGCCCCCGAGTCCGCGCACCTGCGCGAGGAGCGCGTCGCTGCCGACGACGCGCGCCAGCAGCCTGTAGGCGGCCGACTCGAACGCGAAGTGCGTCGTACGGAAGCCTCCCACCAGCGCCTCGCCGTCGGCGTCGGAGACAGGCGCCCCTCGGTCCCCTCCGATCATCAGCGCGCGCGCGTCGGTCGCCGCGAAGAGCGAGTAGGCGAGGCGGTCGGTGCCGAGCTCGAGCCAAGGTTGAGGCGCCGTGTACACGAGGGGTGCGGCCGGGCCGACGCGGACCACCAGCGCGCCCCAGGTCTGCGTGCGGGCGTCGTCCGGGAGCAGCAGGAGCATCGGCGCGTGCGGGCCGCCGCCGTCGGCGAGAAAGCGCACGGTGCAGCCGATCGCCGCCGCGCTCTCCGCGGCGAGCCGGACGTTCGGACCGTCGGGGCCCTCGCCGGCCAGCGCCGCCTCGAGGAGCGGCGTCACGACGTAGTCGGCGTAGAGCCGCAGCTCCGCGTCGCTCGGCGGCGGTGTCCCCGCAGGGGAGAGATCGGCGTCTCGAAAGAGCGACTCGGAAGCGCGCACTCCAGCCTCCATTACGGGAGGCGCGACGTGCGCGAGCAGCGCCGCCATCGAGCCGCGGATCACGACGGCAGCGTGCCTCTGCTCGTTGGGGTCCGCGCGCAGCAGCACGGTGGCCCCGGGCAGCAAGCGCGCCAGCGCGATCGGCGCAGGCACCGGACCGTCCACGAGCACGCGGTCGCTCGAGCCCGCCGGCGCCCGTCGCACCACGACGCGCGTGCGCCCCGCGCGCTCCTGCACGGCGAGGAGCCAGGGCGGCGGCGGCGCGCCGCTCGTGTCGACGCCGGCGACCGTCAGCAGCGAGCAGTCGAGACGCGCGCAGAGATCGAGGGCGAAGCCTACGGACTCCGGCTCGCGCCGAGGATGGCGCACCTCGATGACCGGACCTCGGGCCCCGACGTGCACGAGGGCGGTGTCCCGTCCTTCGAGGCGCTCGAGGGCGCGCGTCTGCTCGCGCACGACGACCCACGCCGCGCTGAGGCGCTCGACCGCGAGCCCGTCGGTCGCCGCCTCGCGCAGCGCGCGCACGCTCTCGAGGCGACGCGTGCGGAGCAGCTCGACGAGAGGGTCTACGACGCGGTCGAGTCCGCTGTGCGCGCCGGGCGGGCTCTCGAACAGCGCGCGCGCTGCCGCTGCTCGCGCGCTCGGGGCCACCGCGTTCTCGACGAGGACGGTCGGACTCACGTCCTGCGCCACCTCGGCGGGACGCGCGGCCGCCGGCATCACCGCGTCGAAGCCGAGCCCGAGCGCGCTCCCGACGAGGAACCCGAACAGCGAGACCTGGGTCGCGGGCAGCAGCACGCGGCCCACGGCCTTCGCCTGGATCATCTTCGCGGCGAGCAGGCTCGGGAGCAGGTAGCCGATGCCGAACACATCGTTCGCGTGAAAGTCCGGGCTTCGATGCCCGACGACGACCGAGACGAGCCCGCGCAACAGCACGCCGAGCGTGAACACGAACGCGATACGCCTCGGGCCCTCGAGGTTGAGCGTACGGACCCAGGGCAGGCGCACGACGCCGCGCGCGAGCACGAGCAGCAGCAGGGCCTCGGCGAGCGTCGCGACCAGCCGCATCGGCTCGAACCACGTCAGCGCGAGCAAGCCCGGCACCAAGATCCCGTTGTAGTCCCAGCCGTAGTCGAGGTTGTACCGCGACGCGAAGTACGCGCCGCTCAGCAGGATCAGGTAGACCTTCGGGCTCGAGGCGAAGTCGAGCGCGGCGTCCTCGTACGTCAGCTCCTGGTGCGCGTACGAGAGGTTCGTGTACGGAAGCAGGACGTACGCCACGACCACGTAGGTGATCAGCGTGGGCACCGCGACCTGCCAGAGGCCGCGCCGCACATCGAGCTTCCAGAAGCTGTTGGCGGTGATCGGGACGAGCACCAGCCCGATCCCCGCGAGGCTCTGATCGAGCACCAAGGTCGTGCCGAATTGCTCGTCGAGGAGCCTCGCGGTCGTCGGGAGCGCCCAGAATTCGCAGACCTGGCGGACGACGATGCCGACCACGAGCAGCAGGAAGAATCGGTCGCGCCCGAAGAACTCGACGCCCGCCCCCGTCCGCGAGAAGGCCTGCGAAATGGCGCGCGCGACCACGAACGTCAGCACCGCCTCGAGCACGACCGTCACGCCCGCCGCGGGCGAGAACACGAACACCGAGGCGAGGTAGCCGGGCACGATCAGCCCCGCGAAGACCCAGCCGAAGCTCTCCGTCAAAAAGAGGAGGACGAAGACTCCGACGAGGACGGCCGGCAGGATCGAGGAGTCGACGCCGTGCGGAAAGAGGGCGAGGGCGTTCACGCGTCCGGCGCCTTGCGGCGTCCCACGGGGATCGTGGGACGGTCGTCGTGTTCGCCTCGCTCACCGAAGCGCGGCAGCAGACCGCTCTGGCTCGTGTCGTCCTTGGGAGGGAGCGTCCCCTCTCGTGGACGAAATTGCGTGTCGAGATGCACCGCCGAGAGCGCGAAGCTCCCCGGCGAGGCATCGACCCCCGGAGACCACGACAGCTCGAGCCTCGACCACGCGGCGTGCTTCGCCGCGACCAACACCGAGACGGTCTCTCCTGCGAGCGCTCGCTCGACGTACAGGTCCGCCTCGGCCGCGTTGACGGCGGCCACCGAGGCGAGTAGCCGCGGCAACACGCGCTCGCCTGCGTCGGCGCCGATGCTCCCGAGGAACCGTCGCATCGCCCGGTTGGCGCTCTCGACGGTGCCCCACGGCCCCGTCATGAGGAGCGGCACCGGGAGCGACTCCAGCATTCGATGGAACCTGCGGAGGCGGGACGCGAGGTTGGTCCCGGCTGCGCCGAGCAACTCGAGGCGCGCTGGGAGAGACCCGAAGTGCCGGTCGTCCGAGCCAGCCGCGGCCTCGTGCTCAGCGTGCAAGAGGCCCGCGGCAAATTCTCGCCCGAGTCGCTCGAGGATCGCCCGATCGGGGACCTCTCCGTAGAACCCGAGCGCCCAGAAGCCGACGGTCACCCCGTCGGCCACGAGGGGCACGAGCACCGCTTCGGCGGTGTTGGCGAAGAACCGGGGGACGACGGCGAGCCCCGCGCGCGAGGCCTCGCGAAACGGGTCCCGACGGCAATCGCGTCGCACCTCGAGCACGTCGGCGTCCGAGTAGCCGTCCGCGCCCGCGAGCCGCAAATGCCACTTGCCGGCAGGCAGCTCGAACACCGCCGAGCCGCGCGCCCGGAGCCGCGTCGAGGCCATCCGGGCGATCGCCTGATAGCGGCCATGGTCGACCGCGCTCGCGCCGACCGCCGCGAGGCGCAGCACCACGCTGCCGACGCGCTCGGTGGCAGCGCGGGCCTCGAACGCGGTGAACGCGAGCGCGACGACGACCGTCCCGAGCACGGGGGCCGTTGGACCGAAGGCCACGCCGACGACGAATAGGCTCGCGGTCCCGAACGCGCAGGCGAGGGCCAGCAGCGCCGTCCACCAGGCCCGCCTCTTGGCGAGCCGCAGGACGAACAGCGCGAGCGTGACGACCACCGCCGCAGCCCCGAAGTCGAACGCGCCCGGCAGCTCGACGAGGGGGCGTCGCCGCGCGGCGGAGGCGAGGACCTGCGCGAGCGCCTCCGGGGCAGAGAGCTCCCCGCGCGGCGTCGCCAGCAGCGGACCTCCGTGGGACTCGCCCACGACGACGACCGCGTCCTGGAACGCAGCGCTCGGCACCTCGCCCGAGAGCACGCTGCGCGCCGCGAGGACTGTGGTGCCATCGCCGGGCGCGGCGGAGCGGAGCAGGGCGCCGTCCGTGCAGGGGAGCCCGAGCTGATCGAGCCCGATACGCAAGGCTCCGACGCACTCGGCGCGCTCGAGCACGCCGCCTCGCCGGGCGAGTCCGAGCCGCCGCGGCGGGTCGCCGAGCGAGCCGAGCGTCACGACGGCACGCGGACGCCCCGCGTGGATCAGCCGCAACAGCTCGTGGCGCGCGCCGAGATCGTCGGGGCTGTCGATCGACACCACGACCGCGCCCACGTCGCCGCCGAAGGCGTCGAGCGGATAGAGCCGCGCCCGAAACTGCGCGTCGAGCGCGTCGCAAAGCCCAGACAATTGCGCGGTGAGCACGATGCCGAAGGCCCAAGCGAGCGCGAGCAGTCGCGGGCGCGTCGAGGTCGAGTTCCAGGCGGCGCGCAACGCGTCGCGGGCCTTGTAGCCGGTCGCCACGAGCCGGCGGTAGAGGCGCATCGTGCTTGAAGATATAGGAGACCCCCCCCCACCAAAGGCAGCGCGGGCGGCGGAAGGTATCAGCTACGCCGAGAGCCGCCAACCAGCCCCGGAGCCTGCCCGGCGCCCGTCGGCGCGCTCCCCTGGGGGGCTCCCAGTCGTCGCCGACGCCCTCCGAGTGAAGCAACGGTTGTGGTCCGTTTCGGGCGCGTGGTAACGTCGCGCCGCTTCGCCCGGGACTGGGCGGGCATCACGTACTGGGAGAGACATGGATCGAGGCACTCGGCATCTCTGGATTCTGGCGCTCACGGCGCTCGCGCTCGGCAGCGCGCTTCTCGGCTGCACAGAGCCGAAGCCCGCGGCCGATCTCACGATCGAGCGCCTGCCAGACGTGAACCCCAACCTCCCGGCGGTGCCCACGCTGCCGCCGCCGCCGCATCCCGTTCAGCTGCCCGACCAGAGCTACACGGTGTACGGCGTGCGCAAGCGTATGCACCAGACGATGGACACCGATGTGTCGATCACGGCCTACATCGTGGCGGTCTACACGCCGCCCGTCTGCCCGGAGAACCGCGTCTGCCCGCCGGCGCGCATCCCGCACATCTTCCTCGCCGACACGAAGGACGAGGCGGACCCGTACAAGCGCCTGACCGTCGTCGGCTTCGCCGAGAACCAGACGCAGATCGACGAGGCCGTCGCCGCGCTCGCGAGCGGCCATCCCCTCGCGCGCGAAGAGGGCGACGACCGCCCGCTCGTCCCCGGCGACTTCTTCGTCGGCGCCAAGATCAAGGTGCGCGGTCGCTTCACGCGCGTCACCGGCACCGGCTTCTCGCAGTCGGACGGCGTGCTCGAGTACGGCGGCCACGAGACGCTCGAGCCGGGCGTCGCCCCGGTGCCGCCCGAGGGCACGCACCCTCGGCACCACTAGTCGTCTCGTCGGACGAGCGCGACACCCGAGGCGTTCGCGGAGATGCTGCGCCTCATCCTCCG
>CAIUAC010000816.1 GCA_903896985.1 uncultured Sandaracinus sp. | reverse complement strand
TGGCAAGTAGTACAGCACAGTGTCCACTGGGATACTCCTCACGCGGTATCCGTGCAGGACCCTCGGAGGGCGACGCGATGACACGGCTCCATTGGATCCGGCTGGCGCTATTCGTTACCACCGTCGCCGCATGCATCGCACCGAGGGCAATGGCACGCGCGTATCGCGACCTGACGAAGGTTGAGCTTCAAATCGACTCTCAGGTAGGAACCACTCACGGCTCCAGCTGACGAATTCCTCCTCGCGCGCGCCCGTCAACGACACTCGCCGGGCGCTCCTCGGACCGCGGGGCCGCGCGCGAGCCCGCTCAGGGCCCGTTTCTGCGCGCCTCCGGCCTCGCGACCCGCCTTTACACGCCGCGCAGACGTACGTCTCCCGCGGCCAAGCGCTCAGCGGCTGCCTCGTTCGTCGTCAGCGCGTCGGGCGGCGCTAGGTGGTGGCGACGGCCGCGCCGTGGTGGCGCACCATCCACCAGGTGCCGGCGGGGAACACTGCGTCTCGGAAGCCCGCACACCATCGCTCGAGGGCGGCCTCGTAGGCGGCGGCGAACGCGCGCAACTCCTTGACGGCTGCCTTGTACGCGCCCGCGACGGCGCCGACGGCGAAGGTCGGATTGCGGGACACGAGCGGCTCGAAGCTCGTCGCGCGGTCGTATGGAGATGCCTTCTCGACGCGCTCTGCGCCGACGAAGTTCCAGCCCTTCTCGCCGACCTCCGAGCGGCCGCGCGTCTCGTGGTCGGTGACGGACGCGCGGGCGGCGTCGCGCCAGGCGTCGGCGTCTTCGGGCGCGACGCTCGGCGGGAGCGTGAGCTCGAGGTCGGCGTAGTCAGGCCAGTTGTCGTTCTCGGGGTCGAAGTAGTAGTCGGGGCGCGCGGCGCGCATGCGGCCGCCGGCGAGATCGGCGACGCGGCTCTTCGCGCCGGGCCAGTCGCGCGCGTAGCGCACGAGGCCAGAGGCGACGGGATTGGCGAGCGTGTATCCCACTTTGTCGAGGATCGCCTCGGGCGTCTTGAGTCGGACTGCCGACGTCTGCGCGTCGTCCCACGCCGCGCCCTCCCACTTGCGGACCACCTTGAGGCCGAGCGCCATCGACCGATGGAAGTGAGCGAGAAAGTCCGGCAGCTCGCCGCGCACATCGGTCGCGACGAGGTGGTAGTGAGTCGACATCACGCAGAATGAGTGGACCTGCAGCCCGTAGCGCGCGGCCGAGACCGCGAGCGCGTAGACGAAGAGCTGGCGCGAGTCGCTGTCGGGGCGCAGCAGGAAGTGCCGGCGCAGTATTCGGCGCGTGACGAGGACGGACGAGCCGGCGATGACCGGGCGAGCGCGGGACATACGCGGACGCAGAGCAGGGCGTGTGCCGGAGAGCGGGCTTATGATTTCAAAGGGTTACGGAGGCCAATTGGCGGAATCGCTGGCGGCCGCCGCCAGGCCGCCGGCGGCGTCGCATGCGGAAGCGCACGACCAAGGTTGAGGTCGGCGCCGCGAGCGGGTGACCAAGGCTGCGCGAGCGGATGACCAAGGTTGAGGTCGGACGGAGAGACCATCCGCGGCGGTCGTCCGTCTGGCGTCCACTGTGCGCGCCGCAGTCCCGGCCGCCGAGGAGACGCCCATGAAGAAGACGCTCGCTGCCGCTCTCGCTCTCACCCTCCTGGCGGCTTCTCTCACCGTCGGAGGCGCGCTGGCGCAAGAGGCGCGGGCCGGGACCTCGCGCACGCCCGCCAACGGAGGCGCGCCGGTCACCGAGTATCAGTTCGACGATCACGCGGTCTCGGGCGGCACGCAGGGGCCTGACGTCAGCGGCATCAGCGTCCTGCGCCGCACGCGCCGCGACACGCTGATCCAGCCGCGCGTGCACTACATCACCGAGATGCTCAAGAGCGTCGAGACGCTCTGAGAGGCGCGCGCCGGCGCTCCGCCACGCGGGCCTCGCTTGACC
>CAIUAC010000815.1 GCA_903896985.1 uncultured Sandaracinus sp. | reverse complement strand
TGATCGGGTCGTCGGGCGCCGCGGCGTGCGCCTTCGCGTACTCGGCAGCGGCGGCGCGCGGGCGCTGCCGATCCCAGAGCAAGTCACCGAGGCGCAGGTGCCGCCGGGCCTGGTCTCCCGCGACGTCGAGCGACTCGTCCGCGGCCCCCGCGCCGCGCCGGAAGTGCAGGGCGAGGACGCTCGGCGGATCGGGCGGCGGGCTCGGGCGGGCGCGCAGATCGGTCTTCCAGTCGGCCTCGAGCTGCGCGAACGACTTGCCGACCGCGGCGCCGAGCGCGACGCGCGCGTCGACCCCCGCCGCGACGCGCGAGATCGCGTCGCGCAATTTCCCCTCGCCGTAGCGCGACACGAACGACTCGATGAACGTCGCGACCTGCGCGAACGCGAGCGCGGCGTCCTCCTGCGAGGGCAGCAGCGCGATCGACGGATGCAGCCGGTCGAACGGCAGGAGGTGACCGTCGCGCACCGCGTTGAAGAGCAGCGCGGCCGCCGCAGGGTCGAGCGCTGCGCCGCGCGGAGGGCCGCCCCGCCAGCGGGCCTCGAGGTACTTCGCGACGCCCTCTTGCAGCCAGACCGGCGCATGATCCTTCGACGCCCGCGCGAGCACGAGGTGCACATATTCGTGCCCGATCGTGTCCATCCAGGGATAGCCGCGCACGAGCGCGCGCGGCGACGTGACCATCAGGCGATCCCACTTGCAGAGCGCCACCGTGCCCGTTCGCTCGATGTCCTCGACGGTGAGCGACGAGACCCTCGAGAGCGCGCGCGGCGTGGGATAGATCTCGAGCCGCACGGGCCCCGGCACGCGCACGCCGAGCGCGGCGGAGAGCCCAGCGTCTGCCCCCGCGAGCGCCTCGAGCGCGTACGGCACCAGGACGGCATCGGGCCCCGGGGCGTAACGGACGACGAAGCGCCCGTCCGCCGAGCGCACCTCGACGAACGCCGCCGTCGCGTCCTTCGTCGACGCGATGAGCGCGCGCAGATCCCGGCGCTGCGCGACGTCGGGCGCCCGCGGATCGAGCGCGAGCGCGCTGTCCATCGCTTGCAGAGACGTCGCGTACTCGCCGCGATGAAAGCGCAGAATCCCCTGCTCGAACTGCACGTCGGCATCGTCCGCGTGACGCGCCGCGACGGGCCCTAGGAGGCGCCCCGCCTCCTCTAGCTGCAGCTCGGAGACGAGCTGCGAGGCGCGCATCAACGCGCGCCCATCTTCGCCGGGCGGCGTCGCGCGCGCGACCGACGCCGTCGCGCCGAGGCTCAGCAGCGTGAGCGTGCACGCGAGGCCGAAGGCGTGTCGCCGCGTCATCGCAGGAGCCCCTCGTAGTAGCGGCGCACGGCGTCTTCCCAGCCTGCCGGGGCGCGGTCGCGCATCGCGTCGAGCACCTGACGCCGACGCGCCGCGGGGCCCGCGAATTCCTCGGCGCCGGGGATGTGCACGGGCTCGTGGAACGCGCGGCCGCTCTCGTCGCCGCCTCCTCCACCGTCGCTGCCGCTGCCCCCGCCGCCGCCCGACTGCTGTTCTCGCTCCATCTGCTCGCGCAGCTCCGCGAGCTTGCGCGCCGCCTCGTCCTGCGCGCGCGCGGCCTCGCGCGGGTCTCCGCGCCCGAGCGCTTGCTCCGCTTGCTCCATCTGTTGGGCGGCTTCGCGCACGGCTTGCTCGCCGTCGGGCGAGAGCGGGGTTCCGTCCGGCCCGTTCGCGAAGCGCTGCTCGAGCTGCCCCGCGGCATCGCGCACATGCCGCTGCCGCGGGGCGTCGCCGCGCATCGCCGCGCGATCGCCGTCGTCGACGAAGTCGCTCGCGCGGGGCGTCGCCTCGTCGATGTCGCGCGAGAGCTCGCCGAGGCCGCGCGTCGCGTCCCGCGCAGTCCGCGCCCGTTGACTGTTGTGCCCGTCGGTCCCGCCGAACATCTCGGCCTCGATCCCGAGCGAGCTCGCCAGGTCGTCGGCCTCGCGCTCGGCCTCCATCGCCATGCGCGACGCCTCGCTGAGGTCCCCCGAGCGCAGCGCGTCCTCGACGTCTCGCGACCGCTGCCGCGCGCGATCGAGCGTCTCTTGGCTCCCCGGATCGAGGCGACTCCGGTCGAGCCCGTCGAGCGCGCGACGGGTCGTCCCCGCCCGCTCCGCGAGGCGCCGCGTCGCTTCGCCCGCTTCGCCGCCCGCGCTCGTCGCCGCGCGCTCGGCTGCCCTGCGCCGCGTCTCGGACGAGCGCTGCGCGAGATCGCGCTGCTCTGCTTCCAGCCCGGCGACCGCGTCCATCGCCTCGGCCATCGCCTGCTCTCGCGGCCCGAAGCGCGACTCCGTGAAGCCGTCCTGCGCGCTCCCAAGCGCAGACGCCATCCGCTCGAGGTCGCGCGCGAGCGCGTCCAAGCGGCGCGTCGCCTCCTCGAGGTCGTTGCTCTCGAGCGCGTCGCGGAGCCCATCGAGCGAGCTCTGCGCCTCGTTCGCCGGCAGCGCGTCCTGATTGGCGAAGTCACTCGGCACATCGGTGCCCATCCGCGCGAGGCGCTCCGCCAGCTCGCGCATTCGCAGCTCTGCGCGCGCGACCTCGGCGAGCAGCGAGCGCCGTGTCTGCTCGTCGGGATTGCGCCGGAGCTCGGCGAGCAGCGAGGTCATGCGCTGCCGGATCTGCTCGAGCTCCCGCGTGATCGCCGCGGCGTCCTCGAGCCGCGCGCGCCCGAGCATATCTTCGAGCAGGAGCGTGTCCTTCTCGAGCTCCGCGACCAGCGCGGCCTCGTGCTCGGTGCGCTTCGTGAGCGCGGCGAGCCGCGTCGGATGGAGCCGGTCCTCCTCCGCGGCGCTGCGTCGGAGCCGGTCGGCCATCGCCTCGAGCGCGCTCGCGTCGCTCCGCCGGGCGCTCGCGTCTCCGCGCAGCCTGAACGCGACTTCCTCGACCGTGGAGGCCAGCATCGGCGTGCGCGGACCGAGCTCGGCGTAGCGCGCGCGCGCCGCGTCCTCGGCTTCCGGGAGCGGGCTCTCGAGCCGGTCGGCGAGCGTCGCCAGCGCGAGGTCGAGCGCGTCTTTCAGCCCAGCGACGTTCTCTGCGTGTCGCGTCGAGTCGCTCGCGACGGTCAGCGTGCGCTCGGCGGAGCGCCCAACATTCGGGCCCGAGACGACGTCACCGTCGCGCGCGTCCACGCGCAGCACGATGCGGTCACCCGGCTGCGCGCCGAGCGCGGAGGCGACGATGGTCGCGGTGCCCGACGCGCCCAGGCGTCGCTCGTCCGTCGCGAAGGTGTCGAGCCGCCGGCGCACCTCTCGACCGTCGGCCGTCTTCAAGATCAGCTCGACCTCCGACAGCGCCACATCGTCCTTGGCCGACCAGAATATCGGAATTTCCGCGTCAGCCTCGATCGCGCGATCCTCGCTCGGCTCCGTGATCGCCACGCGCGGAGGCTCGTCGCGGACCGCACGGAGCGTGCGCAACCGCGGGTCTCGCAGCCAGCGCTG
>CAIUAC010000814.1 GCA_903896985.1 uncultured Sandaracinus sp. | reverse complement strand
CTCACCGGCGGCGCGCCCGACGGCTCTCCAGAGCCCGACGCGCGGCCCGCGATGGCGCTCGCCATCGACGCGCGCATCCCGGCCTCGACGCTGCGCGCGCTCTTCGAGGTCGCGCAGGCGGCGGGCGCACACTCGGTCGTGCTCGTCGGCTCGGCCTCACGCGCCGACCCCGTCGCCATGCATCGCCTCGAGGAGGAGGCCCCGCTCGTCGCCATGGTCGCCCAGTCCATCGGCAGCGTGACGGTGCTCCTCGAGAGCGCTCTGCCGCCCGGCTACGCGGACGCCGACCCGACGCTCTGGCGCACGACGGTGAACGGGCAGAACGAGGTGCACTTGACCCCGCGCACCGGCAGCGACGGCGCTCCGATCGCGCTCGGCGGCTCGGAGCGCGCGCACTGGAACCGCTCCCCCGGCGGCGAGCCCGACGACGCCCCGCGCCCCGTCGCCTACCTCGCCTTCGACGAGGGCGCGACCAGCGAGACCTTCGCGTCCATGGTGACCGCCGCGGCGCTCGAGTCGCTTCGCCCGCTCGTCGTGCTCGGCCCGATGCCAGGCCACTCCGAGCAGCCTGCAGCGCCACGCCCGGCGCCCGGAGGCGCCCCACCGGGCGGCCTCGAGGACAGGCTCGGCGGCAGCGGAATCATCGGCCTCGGCGACCCGCGCAGGCCCGTCGTCGCGGGCACGCGCGTCGGCGCGACGACCGTCATGGGCTCCCTCGATCCCGCCGTCATCCAGCGCATCGTGCGCCGGCACATGAGCGAGGTGCGCGCCTGCTACGAGCGCGGCCTGCGCGAGCGTCCGGGGCTCGCGGGTCGCGTCATCGTGCGGTTCGTGATCTCGCCGAGCGGCGCGGTGCAGGGGGCGACCGTCGAGTCCTCGACGCTCGAGGCGCCCGCCGTCGACGGTTGCATCGCCGCCGCGACGCTGCGCTGGATGTTCCCTGAACCAGAGGGCGGCGGCATCGTGACGGTGACCTTCCCGTTCGTGTTCGCAGCGGAATGAGCGTTAGTTTGGAGAACGCCGCGCGCCCTTGCTATCGTGGAGTGGCCCGTGACTGACGTCGTCGACGTGATCGCCAACATCCATCTCTTCCGCGGCCTCGCGCCGGAAGGACTGCGGCGCATCGCCGCGATCTCGCGGGAAGAGAGCTACCCCCGCAACGCCGTGATCTTCCGGGAGGGCGAGGTGGGCGACAAGCTCTACCTGATCCTCGACGGCAAGGTCCGCATCTCGCGCGAGGTCTCCGGGATGGGCGAAGAAGCCCTCGCCGTGCTGGGGCCGGGCGACGCCTTCGGCGAGATGAGCATCATCGACGACTTCCCCCGCTCCGCCGACGCGCGCGTGCACGAGAAGTGTCGCTGCCTGGTGCTCTCTCGGGACGCGATGGAGGATCTCCTCTTTCTCCACAAAGACCTCGCTTACGAGATCCTCTGGAACTTCGTGAAGATCCTCTCCGCTCGCCTCCGCGAGACGAACGACAAGATGACGTTCCTCTCGACGTCGGGGAAGTTCTGAGCCTCTGAACGCGATAGAGTCCGCGCGTGGATAACGCCTGGCCCGGCGCAGAGCCCCCGCCGACAGAGACGCCTCAGCCGAGCGACGTGCCCCTCGGCGCGCGCTGCGGGGTGCACGAGACGACGGACGCCGCGTTCCTCTGCGTCGTCTGCGGCACCTACGGCTGCATGGACTGCGTGTTCGCGACGGGCGGTCGCGGCACGACCTGCAGAGCATGCGCAGCGCGCGGGCTCGCCGAGTCGATCCCGTGGGAGCGGCGCGCGCAGCTCGGCTGGATGAGCGCGTTCTGGCAGACGACGAAGCTCGTCTGCACGCAGCCCAAGCGCTTCTTCTCCACGCCCTCGACGGAGACGGGAATGGCGGGGCCGGTGCTCTACGGCGTGCTCGCGTACACGGCGGGCGGCGCGCTCCTGATGCTCTCGCTCGGCGTGATGTTCCTGCTCGGCAGCGGCGGCGCGCTCCTGCTCGGACAGAAGGAGCTCGGCGCGATCTTCGGCATCTACGGAGGCTGCTTCACGGTCGGCTTCATCCCGATCGCGCTCATCGCCTATCCCCTGCAGGGGCTGATGCAGATCCTGATCGCGAGCGTCTGCAGCCACGGCTCGCTCTCGCTCTTGAAGTCGCGCACCGCGACCTTCGAGCAGACGCTGCGCGCGGTCTGCTACGCGAACGCGCCGTACTTCTGGCTCTTCGTGCCGTGCATCGGCTGGTACTTCTCCGCGTTCTGGGTCTGGGGCGCCGAGTCCGTCGCGCTCCGCGAGACGCACCGCACGACGACCGACCGCGCCGTGCTCTCGGTGATCGGCTACCGCGTCGTCTTCATGGTGCTCGTCGGCGCGCTCTACGCCCTGATGGTCGGCGCGATGTTCGCGTTCGGCGCGACCCAGGGCGGGCGCAACGGCTTCTGACGAGCGTTCGTGTGCGGGCGAGCCCGCCGCTCAGCGGTAAGCGGCGACGAGCTTCTCGCAGGCGTCGAGCGCGTCGTCCTCGAGCAGCCCGATCAGCGTCACCGAGAGCCGCTCCCGGCGAAAGAGCTCACGAGCGAGCGCGCGCACGTCTTCGGCGGTCACGCGCTGCACCGCGTCGGCGACCTCCATCAGCGTACCCGGCACGCCGAGCAGCCCGCGCACGCCGTAGAAATTCGCCAGCCCGATCGCGTCGTCGAGCGTCGCGCGCAGCTCCCAGAGGTAGCGCTTCTGCGCCTTCTCGAGCTCCTCGGGCGCGATCAGCGACTCACGCAGCTCGCGCGCGAGCGCGAAGAGCTCCTCGATCAGCGCGGGCGCCTTGCTGTGCTCGACCGACGCGCCGAGGTCGAAGACGCCGCAGTCCTCGTAGAGGTCGAGCGCCGCGAAGACGTCGTACGCGAGCCCCTGCTCGTCGCAGATCCGACGGTGAAGGCGTGTGCTCATCCCGTCATCGAGCACCCGCGCCAAGAACTCGAGCTCGAGACGCCGCGGATCGCGCTCGCCGATGCCGAGGAACGACACGCGCAGCTCCGTCTGCGAGCCGACGGACTCGACGAACGAGAAGCCCGGCTCGCGGTCGACGAGGGACGGCGTGACGGTCTCCGCCTGCGCGCCCGCGGGCAGCGCCGAGAACGCCTCCCGCACGAGCCGCGCGCTCTCTTCGGCGTCGACGGCGCCCGCGATCACGACCAGCGAGTTCGTCGCGCCGTAGAAGCGAGCGAGCCAGCGATGGAGATCGGGCACCTCGAAGCGACCGATGTTGGCCGCGTCGCCCGTGATCTTGTAGCCGAGCGGGTGCCCCTCGAACACGAGCTCGCGAGAGATGTCCTCGATGTCGACGTTGCGCCCGTCCTCGTCGAGCGCCTCGAGGATCTCCTCGCGGACGATGCCCTTCTCGAGCTCGAGGTCTGAGAAGACCGGGCGAGTGACGATCTCGCCAAACAGCCCGATCGACTCCGCGAGGGACTCGGGCGGGATGCTGACTTGATAGAGCGTGAAGTCCGCGTGAGTCGCGCCGAGCAGCGTGCCGCCGAGCGACTCGATCGCGTGATTGAGCGCGTACGCCGACGGCAGGCGCTCCGTGCCGCGAAAGAGCATGTGCTCGAGGAAGTGCGAGAGCCCGTTGTCCTCAGCCGACTCGAAGCGTGAGCCCGCCTTCACGTAGAGCGAGACGCTCGCGGTGTGCAGGTGCGGCTGAGGGATGACGACGACGCGCAGACCATTCGCGAGCGTCTCGGTGTGGAGCGAATGAACCGCCGCTCCACCCGCGGGACCCGCGACTCCGACCGTCAATTCCCGGCCGGCTCCTCGACGGGGCGCCGACGAGGAGTCGGCGTCGCGCCGCCCGCGGCGGGACGATCGCCGCCCTCGGCGCCGTCGCTGCCCTCTTCGCCCTCTGCGGGCGGGTACGTGAGGACCTCCTCGTTGATCCGCACATCGCCGGCAGACTCGGCCGCGGCGCGCAGGCGGCGCACGAAGATCGCGAGCGCCTCCGCCTGCTTGGTGGCGAGCAGCCCGTCCGTGAGGCGGGCTCGGTCGTCGTCGGTCAGCTCGCTGCGCACTGCGTCGACGCGCTCCTTCAAGCGGAAGACGAGGTAGTCCTCGCCGAGGCGGAACGGCGCGGTCGGGAGCGGCTGCGCGGAGGTCATCTCGTAGGCCGCGCGGGCGAGCGGGCCGCTGTCTGCGGCGCCGGGGATCGGCTGGTCACCGCGCGCGAACGGGCGGGTGTCCTGCAGGCGCGGGCGATACGGGTCGGTGCGCTCGTCGTCCGCAGGGGGCGCCTCGGGCGGCGGCTCGACACCGGGCTCGACGGCGACGGGCGCGGGGCGACCCGAGAGCTCGCGATCGAGCTGCTCCATCGTCTTGCCAGCACGGATCTCAGCGAGCGCGCGCGTCGCGGCTTCGCGAGCCTCGTCGCCCGCCTTGGCCTGACGGTAGAGGTTGTCGGCGACCTCGCGCTTCGCCTCGGCCTCCGGAACATCGCCCTCGCGGAGCCCCTCGACCTTGATGATGTGGAAGCCGAAGTCGGTGGTGACGACGTCGCTCATCTGGCCGGGCTGCAGCGCGAACTGAGCCGTGTCGAACGGCGCGACCATGCGGCCGCGCGGGTTGTAGCCGAGGTCGCCGCCGCGGACCGCCGAGCCCGTGTCTTCGCTGTTCTCACGCGCGAGCGTGGCGAAATCCTCACCTGCGCGAGCGCGGCCGAGGAGCGCGTCGATCTTCGCGCGGGCCGCCGCACGCACGTCGTCGCTCGCGTCGCTCGCCACCTTGATGAGGATGTGGCGGGCGCGCACCTGCTTCTCGAGCCCGGTGAACCGGTGCCGCTGGCGCGTGTACTCGGCGTCGACAGCCGGCTGATTGGCCGCCATCCACGTCGTGACCTCTGCGTCCGTCGGCTGAAGCTGGTCGCGGTAGTACGTCGGCGAGAAGCGGATGAACTCGAGCGTCACGCGCTCCTTCTCCCGCACATACGAGTCCCAGATCTCCTCGGGGCTGACCGTCACGCTCGCGACGATCGTCTCTCGCATGCGCTGAGCGAGGGTCTCCTCGACCTGGCTCTGGGCGAACTCCTGCACGCTGCGGCGCAGCCCGTTCTGGATGAAGCGCTTGGCGTTCTCGATGTCGAAGTGGCCGTCGTCGTCCTTGAAGTCGACGGGCATACGCCCGCCCGGGAAGGACGCGGGCGCGTTGACCGAGCGCGAGAGGTAGATGACGCCCTCGTCGGCGAGGCGGCGCATGACCTCGTCCTCGGTCGCGCGGAAGCCCATCTTGCGGGCCTCGCGGGCGAGGAGGGTGCGCTCGACGAGGCCGTCGAGGATCAGCTCCTTGAGGCGGTTCTGCCGCGCGAGCGCCGTCGGATAACGCTCCCCGTTCGCGAGGACGAACGCCGAGCGGAACTCGCCCTCGGTGATGGTCGTGCCCGCGACGCGCGCCGCAAAGGATGCCCCTCCACCGCTGCAGCCCTGCCGCGCATTGGGCCGGCCGAACTCCAGGACGAAGATGACGCTCATGAGCACGATGATCGTGCCGAGCACCGCGCCCTGCACTTTGCTGCCGAATTTCTCGAGCATGAGCCTCTTGCCCCGCAGGGCCCGTACGGAGGGGACACGTAGGTGTCCCGGAAAAGGGGCCGGAGCATACGCAGACGTTCTGCGTGTCGCAAGGAGAGGCGCGAGCGCATTTTTTTGGCTTCCCCGCGGGTCGCTCCTGCGATGGCGTGCCGCGCCTGCCCACGGCCCGTACACTCGTCCGATGCTTCCTTCCCTCGCTCGTCGCTCAACCTTGGTCGGCCTCTCGGCCGTCGGCCTCTCGGCGTTGCTGCTGGGCGCGTGCGCGACGCCAACGGAGATCTCGCTCTTCGCCGGGCCGCTCTCGGCGGGGTTCTCGACCTCCGCGCTCAGCCTCCCTGCGGCGCTCCGCGACGACACCGTTCCGACGGCGCCGACGCTGCGCTCGATCCCCTGCGGCGCGCCCGCGCCGGCGTGCCCGGCGGTCGACAGCGCGGACCCGATCGTGCTCGAGTGCGTCGCAGGCGTCTGCGATCCCGCGCCGAAGACGCTCGTCGTGCCGCTCGGAGACGTCATCGACGTCGACGCCGCGGCAGGCGGACTCGATGGGCTCCTCTCCACCATCGACCGCATCGAGGTGCGGAAGGTCGACGTGACCGTGCGCGCGAACACGCTGACGGTGGACTCCGCGCCGATCGAGATCTTCTGGGGCCCCGAGGGAACGACCGGCGTCGACGAGTCGCGCCTCCTCGCGACCGTCCCTGCGATCGCCGCCGGGAGCACGACGGTGGGCGAGGTCGCGCTCGACGCGGCGGGCGTCGACGGCCTCTCGAACCACCTCGTGAACACCTCGCGCCGCGTGCGGTTTTTCGCGCGGACGCGGGTCGACCTCGTGCCAGGCGGGCGCTATCCAGAGGGCGCGCTCGACCTGGAGGCGGTGGTCTCCATCACCGCGACGGGCACAATTTCCGGTTAGGCGGAACGTTCAGCGTCGAGCAGAACTCTGCTTCACAGTCCGCTGAGATCCAGTACAGTCGGTCGCTCATCAACGGCACCCGGAAGGGGGAGGTCGAGTGGCTTCGGAATCGCAGGCACCGCCGAAAGACGAAGGCGGAGGAAACGCGAAGTACATCGTGCTCGCGCTGTTGCTCTTTGGAGGAGCCGCTGGCGTGTGGTTCGCGATGAGCACGGGCACCCCGGCTGCACCGCCGCCCCCACCGCCGCCCGTGGACGCGGGCGTGCACCGGGTCGCGGACAACAACCTCGACATCGAGATCCCGCCGGAGCTCCCCGATCTCGGGCCCGGCGAGGACCTCGGACCGCCCACCAAGCGCATCGTCTACCGCTACGTCGGTGGCGGCGGCGGCTGGGACTGCTCGGGTGAGGTCTCCGACGCGCACGCGGTGATGGCGGAGGCTCAGCGCCAGATCCGCAACTGCTACGAGCGGCAGCTCAAGTCGAACAACACGCTGCAGGGCACCGTCGTGCTCTCGGTCAAGGTCGGCGGGAGCGGCGCGGTTCAGGCGGTGCAGGTCGGCGGAACGCTGCGCGACAACGAGGTCTTCTCGTGCGTCCGCAACGTCGCGCAGGCGCTTCACTTCGCCGTACCGGCGGGCGGGACCTGCGCCGTAGTGCAGCAGCCGTTCAACCTCACGCCTCAAAACTAGGGCAGGTCGCCCGGGGTCTCGATGGACTACTTCCGCGGCTACCGCACCTTTCGAGACGACCCCGAGTGGTCGTCCAAGATGTTCATCGGGGTGCTGCTCGCGCTCTGCAGTGGGTTCATCCCGATCCTGCCGCAGATCGCGCTCGCGGGTTGGGGCGCGATGGTCGTGCGCCGCTCGGCGCAGGGCATCGTGTCCCCGCTGCCGCGCCTCGACTTCGACTTCGACTACCTCGGCAAGCTGCTGAACCCGGGCTTCAAGGCGTTCATCGTCCGGCTGATGTGGACGCTGCCGATCACGTTCCTGCTCGTCGGCCTCGGGATGTGCCTGTATTTCGGCGGCATCATGATGGTCCTCGGCGGGGCGCGCGCGGGCGATGAGGCGGGCGGCATCGCCGCGGCGGTCTGCGTCGGCTTCGCGGTGCTCGCGATGTTCCCGGTGACGATCCTGATGATGATGCCCGCGACGATCGCGGCGCTGCGGACTGAGCTCACCGACGACCTCAACGAGGGCATGAAGTTCGGCGAAGTCCTCGCGATGACGAAGCTCATGTTCAAGGAGCTCTTCCTCGGCAGCCTGCTGATCGGCGGGGTGCAGATGTGTCTGGGCATCCTCGGCCTGATGCTCTGCTATTTCCCGCTCTTCTTCGTGATGTGGCTCGGCATCTACGTGCAGGCGATGTTCCAAGCGGAGCTCTACCGCGCGTACCTGGCGAAGGGCGGCAAGCCTTTCGCGAAGCTCGCCCCGACGGAGCTTCCGCTCCCGCAGCCCCCGCACATCCCGCGTCCGCCGCAGCCGCCGCAGCAGCTCCCGCCTCAGGCGCAGGGCGGCTGGTAGGGCAGTCCGCCGGGACAGTCTCCCTCACTTCTCGAGGGAGACTGTCGCGGTCACGCCCGCTCGATCAGGGCAGGACTTCGCCGATCAGCTTGGACGCGAGCTTGCCGTCGTAGCGCCCCTTGTAGCGCTCACCGAGCACCTTCATCACCTTGCCCATGTCCCGCTTCGAGGTCGCGCCGACCTCGGCGGCGAGCGTGCCGATCAGCGCGCGCAGCTCGTCGTCGGTCAGGGCCTTCGGCAGGTAGCGCTCGATGATCGCGATCTCCGCGCGCTCCTTCTCGGCCGCCTCGACGCGCCCGCCGGCTTCGTAGTCGACGATCGAGTCCTTGCGCGTCTTGACGCCGCGCGCGAGCACGCCGATCTCCTCGCTCTCGTCGAGGTCGCGGCCGAGCTCGATCTCGCGGTTCATCAGCTCGCTCTTGATCATGCGCAGCGTGTCGCGCACGAGCTCTTCGCGGGCCTTCATCGCGGTCTTCAGGTCAGCGTCGATGGTCGTCTTGAGGGTCATGCGCGCGAAGGTACGCCGACGACGCGGCGACGGCGAGCGCGACCGGCGCTCAGCCGCAGAAGCAGAGGGCGTCTTCGACGATTCCGTCGGCGTCGGGGAGGTGAAACGGCACCTCGTCGCAGCTCGACATCCCGATCGTCTGTCCGAGGCCGACGCCGGTCGTCGTGCCAGACCAGCAGAACGTCGCGACATAGTCGCCCGGCGGCGCGCTCGCGGGAGGCGCCGCGCAGAGGGCGAGCTCGCCCAGGTCGCAGGTGCCGGTGGTGTGCGCGAGCCCGTCCCAGAGGTGCTCGATCGAGCCGCCCGCGCCGGAGAGCGCGCGCACGACGTCGGGCGGCGGGCCGCAGCGCGGACAGCTGAGACACGCCGTGCCGGACGTCGGGCACTCGCAGAGGTCGCAGCGCCCAGTGAGCTCGAGCGGCGTGCCGTCTCGGGCGTGAACCGAGAGCCAGCCGGGGCCCTCGCGCGACGAGCTCGACTCCTGCGCGTAGAGCACGTCCGCCGCGCCGACGTCGCTCCGGAAGGACAGACGGAAGACGAGGCCGACGGGCGGCGCTCCGGCGTCCGCGCCGCCATCGAGTCGGCCGGCGTCGGCGGCACCCGCGTCGACGGGCGCTTCGACGAGCGGCGAGGTCGAGGCGCCGCACGCGCCGAGCAGCAGGAGGGCGAGGCAGAGCGGGAGTCTCATTGGCGTCGAGGATAGCCGAGGCTGTTGCTGCGCGCGCGCCGCGACCGCGTGTACGCTCCCGCGCATGAGTCGTTCGGAACTCCACACGGCGCGGTCCCTCTGACGCTCGCGCTCCTCGGGCTCGTCACGCTGCTCGCGTTCGTGGTCGAGGCGACCGCGGGCTTCGGCGCGACCATCGTGACGGTGACGCTCGCCGCGTACTTCATGCCGATCGCGGAGGTGCTCGCCGCGCTCCTGCCCGCGAACCTGCTGCTCTCGGGCTACCTCGCGCTGAAGTACCGGCGCGCCATCGACACGCGCTTGCTCCTGCGCCGCGTGGGCGTGTGGATGGTGCCCGGGATGGCGCTCGGGATGCTGCCGAGCGTGCTCCCGCAGCTCGCGGGGCTGCGCGAGCAGGGGATGATTCGCACGGTGTTCGCGGCGTTCGTCGTCGTCCTCGCCGCGACCGAGCTGTGGCGCGCCTTTCGACCGCGCGCCGGGGCAGAGCGAGCGCTCCCTGGGCCGCTCGCGGCGGGCGCGCTCGTCGGCGCGGGCGTGGTGCACGGGCTCTTCGCGTGCGGCGGACCGATGCTCGTCTACGTCGTCGGGCGCGAGCTGACGGACAAGGCGCGATTCCGCGCGACGCTCTCGGCCGTCTGGCTGGCGCTCAACCTCGTGCTCGTCGTGAGCTACGTCGCCGCGGGCACGATCAACGCTCAATCCCTGCGCGGCAGCGGCGTGATGCTCGGCTCGCTCGTCGGCGGGCTCGTGATCGGCGAGTGGGTCCACCGACGGCTATCCGTCGAGCGCTTCCGCCTCGCCGTCTTCACGCTGCTGCTCTTCGCCGGCGGCGCGCTGCTCGTGCGCTCCCTGTGGGAGCGCTGAGCGCGCCGCAGACACGCTCGACGCCAGCGATCGCTACATGCTCATCGCCAGCGATCGCTACATGCTCATCGCCAGCGATCGCTACATGCTCATCGTCGTGCCGCCGTCGGTCGGCGTGCTCGACGGGCACATCGCCACGCTCGAGTTGAAGCAGGTGCCGGTGCCGCGGTCGCAGCACACGGGGAGCGAAGGCGTCGGGTTCGACGGGCAGCTCGCCTGGCAATCCGCGTCCGTCCCGCAGCTCGGCGTGCAGCGACGCCCGGCGTCCGCGCGACCGAGGTCGACCGGCCCTCCGCCGAGATCGACCATCCCGCCGCCGAGGTCGAGCCCCGGGACATACATATCGACCGCGTGCCCGAGATCGCGAGGCCCGCCGTCGATGCCCGTG
>CAIUAC010000813.1 GCA_903896985.1 uncultured Sandaracinus sp. | reverse complement strand
GCGAGGACGCGACGAGCGACCTCGATGACGCCGACGCCGCCGGAGACGGCGAGGACGAAGACGCGCCGCCCGCCGCCGTGATGCCCGCCATCGTGCTGCCGCCGGCCAAGCCGCCGCGCGCCGCGAAGCGCGAGAAGAGCGATGCGCCTCCCGCGCCCCCCGCGCCTCTCGCCTCGCCCGCGCCTCCCGCGCTGCCTGCGCCGCGCGTGCAGCAGATGCGCGCGCTCGAGGTCGCGCCGGAGCCCGCCGCGGACACGCGCATCGTGCCCGGCGTCGGGCGTGGCTTCGTGCTGCCGCCGACGAGCCTCCTCGCGCCGGTGCCGACCGAGCAGATCACCGTCGACGAGAAGACGCTGCGCGAGAACGCCGCGAAGCTCGTCGACAAGCTCAACGCGTACGGCGTGCAGGGGCGCGTCGACGAGATTCATCCCGGGCCCGTCGTCACGATGTACGAGCTCGAGCCCGCGAGCGGCACGAAGGTCTCGAAGATCGCGGGGCTCGCCGACGACCTCGCGATGGCGCTCGCCGCACAGAAGGTGCGCATCGTCGCGCCGATCCCGGGCAAGGCGCGCGTCGGCTTCGAGCTGCCCAACGTTCACCGGCAGTCGGTCTCGCTGCGCGAGATCCTCGAGGATCCGCGGTGGCGCGAGATGAAGGCGTCGCTGCCGATGGCGCTCGGCAAGGACATCGCCGGGCAGCCAGTCTACGTCGACATGGCGAAGATGCCGCACCTGCTCGTCGCCGGCGCGACGGGCGCGGGCAAGTCGGTCGGCCTCAACGTGATGCTCGCGTCGCTGCTCTCGCGGAAGTCGCCCGAAGAGGTGCGCATGCTGATGATCGACCCGAAGGTCGTCGAGCTCGCGGTCTTCGACGGCATCCCGCACATGCTGCTGCCGGTCGTCACCGACATGAAGAAGGCGTCCCTCGCGCTGCGCTGGGCGGTGGACGAGATGGAGCGCCGCTATCAGCTCTTCGCGGACGCTGGCGCGAAGAACATCGGCACCTACAACGAGCGCGTCGAGAAGGTGCTGCGCGGCGAGATGCACATCGACAAGCTCGCGCCGAAGAAGGCCGGCAAGGTCAAGGCGCAGGGGCCCGACGGCGAAGAGGTCTACCTCCCGCCGGACGACGAGGCGGCCGACGCGAACGTCACGCCGCCGGTGAAGCTCCCGTACATCGTCGTCGTCGTCGACGAGTTCGCCGACCTGATGATGGTCGCGGCGAAGGACGTCGAGTCGGCGGTCGCGCGGCTCGCGCAGAAGGCGCGCGCGGCGGGGCTGCACGTGATCCTCGCGACGCAGCGGCCGTCGGTCGACGTCATCACGGGCATGATCAAGGCGAATTTCCCCGCGCGCATCGCGTTCAAGGTCGCGCAGCGGCAGGACTCGCAGACGATCCTCGGGCAGAACGGCGCGGAGCACCTGCTCGGCATGGGCGATATGTTGATGATCCCGCCGGGCGCCGCGGAAATTAAGCGCGTGCACTGCGCGTACATCAGCGAGGACGAGGTGCAGGCGGTCTGCGACTTCCTCCGCGTGCAGGGCAAGCCGATCTACGACGAGAACATCCTCAAGCCGCGCGACGAAGAGGGCGAGGGCGGCGTCGGCGACTCCGACGGCGGCAGCAAGAGCGAGGACCCGCTCTACGACAAGGCGGTCGCCCTCGTCGCGCAGGCTGGCTACTGCTCGATCAGCCACATCCAGCGGCACCTCTCGATCGGCTACAACAAGGCCGCGAAGCTCGTCGAGCAGATGGAGAAAGACGGCATCGTCGGGTCCGCGAGCGCGAAGGCCGGCGGGCGGCGCGAGGTCCTCGTCCAGGCCATGTGACGAGAGCGTCGCAGGCCGCATTTTCGTTGCAAAAATCAGGCGAATTGCCCGATGATTGCCGCCAGCGTCCTCGTACGCTGGGAGGCCTCCGTGTCGTCTTTTCGTCTAGCTTGCGCGTGCGCCGCCCTCACTGTTTTCGCCGTCGCGCTCGCACCTTCGACCGCCTCCGCGCAGACGGTCATCAACCCGTACTTCCTGTTCATCATGGACAGCTCAGGGTCGATGGCCG
>CAIUAC010000812.1 GCA_903896985.1 uncultured Sandaracinus sp. | reverse complement strand
GATGCGGTTCCACCAACGTTCGAGTGGCGACGATCGGCAGGAGGCTCGAGTGATGCGCACCCGTGTGAAGTGGATGCTGATGCTGCTCTCCCTGGCGCTCGCGGCCTGTGGCGGCTCGGCGAGCTACGCGATGAGTCCGTCGGCCGCGCCGGGCGACTATGCCGCCGCTGAGTCGTCGGGCGGCTCGTCGTATGGGTTCCAGTCGGAGTCCGTGCAGAGCGTGTCGGCCGACTCGGAGGAGTCCCCTCCTTCGCGCGCCCCCGCCGCGATGCAGCCGATGACGACGGCGACCGGCTCGTCCGCTTCGGGCGACTCCGATGGACCGCAGCTTTACGCGCAGAACACGCCGCCACCGTCGCCGCCGCAGGCAGTGCCGACGACGACCACGCCTCCGCCCCACGGCGCCGCCGACGACGCGCAGCGCGGCCCGCTGTTGATCTATCAGGCGACGCTCCACCTCAGCGTGTTCGAGGTCGAGACGACGCAGCGCTCGGTCATCGCCATCGCGCAGGAGCTGAACGGCTTTCTCGCCGTGCAGAACGATCAGCAGGTCGTCATCCGCGTGCCCGCGAGCAAGTTCCGCGACGCGCTCGCGCGCATCGAGCAGGTGGGCGATGTGCTCCACCGCAACATCGAGGCGCTCGACGTCAGCGAGGAGTTCCGCGACGTGCAGATACGCCTCCGCAACGCCGAGGTCGTGCGCGACCGCCTCGCGGCGCTGATGGCGCAGGCGCGCACCGTCGAAGAGGCGCTCGCCGTGCAGACGGAGCTCGAGCGCATCACCGGCGTCATCGAGCAGCTGAAGGGGCGCATGGCGTACCTCGGCGACCGCATCGCGTTCTCGACCATCACCGTCTTCTTCCAGCCCGCGCCGACGGCGACCACGGATCAGCCCGATGTGTTCCGCCTGCCGTTCCCGTGGCTCGACGAGCTCTCTCTCCGCAGCTTGCTGAACCTGCCCTATCAGGAGTGATGCGATGAACCGCGCGCTACGCCCCGTCTTGGTCGCCACGCTCCTCGCCGCCTCGCTGCTCCTCGGAGCGTGCGGAGGCGCCGCCTCACACCTCACCCCGCCGCCCAACTTCATCGACCTCTCCGAGCCCGGCGACAGCTACACGCAGCGGGCGACGAGCGCCGAGGGCGTCGTGATGGCCGTGCGCGAGGTCCCGAACGACCCGTATGGCCCGCTCGCGTTCTGGGTCGAGGCCATCAAGCGCCGCATGCGCACCGTGCGCGGCTACGCGCTGCTCGAGGAGAAGGACGTGCGCGCGGCGTCGGGCGAGGCGGGCAAGCAGCTCCGCTTCGGGCACGACGAGAGCGGCGGCCCGTACTTCTTCTGGCTGACCGTCTTCGTCACGGACCACAACGTCTTCGTGCTCGAGGCGGGCGGCAAGAAGGACGTCTTCGAGGCGGCGCAGCCCGAGGTCGAGCGCGCCATCGCGGCCTATCGCATCGACTGACGAAAAACCTCGCTCGCGCCGGGAATGAATCCCCTGGCGTCGCGCGTCGTACAATCCGCAGCCATGACCCTTTCCCTACGCACGCTCTCGGTCGCACTGCTCCTAGGCGCGGGCCTGCTCGTCGCGGGCTGCGGTGCGCCCGACCTCGGCGAGGCGTGCGACACGGCGGGCTCGCTCAGCGAGTGCGTCGACGGCGCGGTCTGCACGAACGAGAGCCCCGGCAACGTGTGCCGCAAGGTCTGCGAGCTCATGGACGACTGCCCGACGGGCTACTCGTGCAACGGCGTGAGCGGCGGCTCCACGAAGAGCTGCCAGCCCGACCCGATCTGAGCGCGTTCGCGCGGCGACGGGTCGCGGGCTCGTGGCGAAGGAGGCAGCGACTTGTGACGACCTCGCCGCGCAGGGCTCTGCACGGCGCCGTAGGGCGCGCGCGACGCTTCGCTATCGCGGCGCAACCGTTTCGGTCTTGCCGTCCAAGCTGAGCTATCGCGGATCAACCGTTTCGGTCGGCACGTCCAAGCTGAGCTTGGCGCCGGCGACCTCCAGGTTGTGCCGCCAAAGCTGAGCTTGGACGCTGGAACCTCCGCGGTTCGGACCCCCTAAGCTCAGCTATCGCGGCGCAACCGTTTCGGTCTTGTCGCCTAAGCTGAGCTTGGCGCCGACAACCTCCACGTTGTCCCTCGCAAGCTGAGCTTGGCCGTTTGGACCTCCGCGGTTCTGCCGCCCAAGCGCAGCTATCGCGGCGCAACCGTTTGGGTCTTTCCGTCCAAGCTGAGCTTAGGGCGGAGGCCCACGACCTCGCGCTCGGCAAGCTCAGCTTGGCGGCGGGGCATCGAGCGGGGGCTCGCCGCGCAGGGAACCGGAGCGTCGGCGAGAATTATAGACACCCCCACTGGGCAGCGGGACTCGGAGCCCTAGAAGCGACCGGTTCGTCCGTCCGTCTCGCCCCTGCGGCGCGACCAGGAGGCTTCTCCCGATGTCCGTGCATCTCCGCCCCATCCACGCGCTGCTCGTCGCGGCTGCGGTCCTGGCGCTGCCCACCGCGGCGCTCGCCCAGACGGCGACGCTCGACGCGTACGCGCCCTCTCAGACGCCCGAAGACGACTTCGCGCTCGCCCGCCCGACTGACCTCGGGCACCTGCGCTTCGGGGCGATGCTGCACCTCGACTACGCGAGGAACCCGCTCGTCTGGGAGGACACGCTCGGCGACGCCTCGACCGAGCGCCTCTCGATCGTCGCGCACGAGCTGGTCGGCACGGTGGTCCTGAGCCTCGGCCTCTTCGATCGCGTGGTGGTCTACGGCGGGCTGCCGGTCGTGCTCACGATGTCGGGCGCGGACGCGAGCACGGTGACGGGGCTCGGCCCGCGCGCCTCGGACGGAACGGGGCTCGGGGACGCGTACCTCGGCGTGCGTGCGCGGCTCTTCGGCGAGGAGGACGACGCGTTCGCGCTCGGCGTGCAGGCGACGCTCGGCCTGCCGAGCAGCGGCGCCGGCGCGTACCGCGGCGAGGAGTCTGTGTCCGTGCGGCCCGAGCTGACGGCGGAGTTTCGGCCCGGCGGCGGGCTGCGGATCGTGGCGAACGCGGGCGCGCTCGTGCGCGGCTCGGTCGCTCAGCCGACGAGCAACATCGTCTTCGGGAACGCGCTGCGGCTCGGCCTCGGCGTGTCGTTCCCCGTGTGGACGGCTTCGAGCGACGCTCAGACGCACCTCGATCTGCTCGCGCAGCTCCACGCGGAGACGGCGTTCTCTGATCTTCTCGGCCGCGAGGCGACGACCTCGGAGGCGCTCGGCGGCGTCCGCTTCGCGCACGCGAGCGGCCTCACGGTGGGCGCCGTCGCCGGCCCCGGCCTCACGCGGGGCGTGGGGAGCCCGGACGTGCGCGCGGTGCTGATGGTCGGCTGGGCGCTGCCGCGGGAAGCGCCCGCGCCGGTCGATCCCTGCGCCGGTCAGGTCGAGGACATCGACACCTACCAAGACGCGGACGGCTGCCCGGACCCGGACAACGACGGCGACGGGATCCTCGACGTCGACGACACCTGCCCGATGGTGCCCGAGACCGTCAACCAGTGGCAGGACACCGACGGCTGCCCCGACACCATCCCGGACACCGACGGGGACGGCCTGCTCGACCCCAACGACCATTGCCCGACCGAGGCCGAGGACCGCGACGGCTTCCAAGACGAGGACGGCTGCCCGGACCCCGACAACGACGGCGACGGCGTCCTCGACGTCGCGCCCGACCAGTGCCCGAACGAGGCCGGCGTCGCGGACAACCACGGCTGCCCCGACCCGGACCGCGACACCGACACGGTCGTCGACCGCCGCGACAACTGCCCCGATGTGCCCGGGCCCGTGGCGAACTACGGCTGCCCCGCGGCCGAGGTCCAGACGGTCTTCATCTCGGACGGCTCGCTCGTGATCATCGAGACGGTCTACTTCCGCACGGACCGCGACGAGATCCTCTCGCGGAGCTTCCCGCTCCTCGCGAACGTCGCCGCGGTGCTGACCGCGCACCCCGAGATCGCGCACATCCGCGTCTCCGGACACACCGACAACCGCGGCGCTCGCGCGCACAACCTCGACCTCTCGCAGCGGCGCGCCCAGTCCGTCGTGCGGCACTTGGTGGACGTCGGGCACATCGACGCCGCGAGGCTCACGGCGGTCGGCTACGGCCCTGACCACCCCGTCGTCGCTGACGCACACACCCCCGCGGAGCACGCCCAGAACCGTCGCGTGGTGTTCGAGATCCTCAGCGCCTCCGACGTCACGACGACCACCACAGGCCCGACCTCCGAGACCATCGACAGGTGAGCACCATGAAGAACCAACGCGCCATCCTCGCTGTTTTCTCCCTGTTCGTAGCCCTCTCGGCCGGTACGGCGAGCGCCCAGCGGCGTGAGCTCAACCCGACCGGCGGGACCGCGGATCCCGCGACCGGCCTCCGCATCAATATGGGCGAGACTGGGCAGCTCCAGATCCATCGCGCGGGCACCGGGCAGGTCTACGCGCCCGGCAGCCTGCCCCCGAGCACCGATATGTACAACGGGGTCTTCCTCGCGGTGGGCCCGAGCGGCTCAGCCACGGTGTACGGCCCGGCGTCCACCGCCGCGACGGCCTCCGTCGACACGGTCTGGACCGCGGGCGGGCAGACGCCGGTCACCGGCAGCGGCACCCGCGCCGACCCCTGGACGAGCACGACCACGCTCACCGGCGGTGGCTTCACGGTGCGCTGGACCGTGACCTACACGCTGCCCGACGACGAGATGCTGATCGACCTCGAGGTCACGCCGCCCGCGGGGAACACCCAGCAGGTGCGGCTCTATCACGCCATCGACACCTTCCTCGCCGGGTCGGACGCGGGCCCCGCGTACGTCCGCCCGAGCGCGGCGGATCCTGCCGTCGTCGGCGTGCGACGGCTCGACGTCTTCGAGGCGTTCATCCGAGTCGCGGATCCCTGGGACTTCTTCTTCTCCGGCCTCTACAGCCAATTGCTCGCGACCGAGTTCGACAACGGGCGTGACCTCGGGAACGTCGAGGACACGAGCGACACGACGGACAACGGCATCGGCGTCGAGTG
>CAIUAC010000811.1 GCA_903896985.1 uncultured Sandaracinus sp. | reverse complement strand
CGAACGGGCGCTCGCACCGCGACGACGAGCTCGTCGACCGCATCACTGGCGCGTGGGGCGCGATCGTCGTCGAGCGCATCGCCGCCGACCAAGACTTCGCGGCTGCGTTCGAGCGCTACCGCACGGCGCCCAAGGATCTGCGCGCGATCTTCGCGTGGGATGAGGTGCTCTCCGCGGAGGCGCACCTCAGCCTCGTCAACGGCATCATCGCGCGGCACGCCGACACCCGCGGGCGCGCCGATCCGTTCCTGATCGTCTCGGAGCTCGCCGAGGAGCGCCGCCGCCTCGCCGCCGTCTACGCGGTCAACGCGTTCCGCGCGGTGCTCGGTCAGATGAGCCAGAAGAAGGCGCGCTGGCGCGAGATGGAGGGCGGCGAGTTCGATGAGCGCATCGCCGTGCTCGCGCTCGCGCATCAGGCGCTCTCGAAGGCGCTCGAGATCGCCCGCGTGCCCGCGCCCGCCGACCTCACGGAGCCGACGCTCGACGCCGCGCAGGACCGCGCCGTCTGGGCCGTCCGCCGCACCGGCGCGGAGGGGCTCGTCCTCGCGTCGCTGCAAGCCGCGTCCATCTTCTTTGCGCGCATCGGCGCAGACACCTTCGCCGACGCGGCGGAGATCGGCCGCCTCTACGCCGTGCAGCCCGCCCGCCCGCGCAAAGGCGCGTAGGGGCAACGGCACCTCGACGCGCGCAGCGCGGGGTTGCGCACGTTCCGCGATCGGACGTAGAAGGGCGCCATGAGTGCGACCTGGCGATTCGATGGGCGTAAGGCAGTGGTCACGGGCGGCTCGCGCGGCATCGGGCGCAGCATCGCGGAGCTGCTCGTCGCGAGCGGCGCCGAGGTGCACGTCTTCGACGTCGCGGCGGGCGAGCCGGGCGCGTTCACGTTTCACGCCGTGAACATCGCGGACTCCGCGGACGTCGCGCGCGCCGTCGCGGAGCTCCCCGCGGGCGTCTCGCTGCTCGTGAACAACGCCGGGATCACGCGCGACAAGTCGGTGCTCAAGCTCTCCGACGAGGACTGGAAGGCCGTCCTCGACGTCAACCTCACGGGCACCTTCCACATGATCCGCGCGCTCGCGCCGGCGATGCGCGAGGCCGGCTACGGGCGCATCGTCAACATCACCTCGATCAACGGGATGCGCGGCAAATTTGGGCAGGCGAACTACGCCGCGTCGAAGGCGGGCATCATCGGGCTGACCAAGACCGTCGCCCGCGAGCTAGGCCCAAAGGGCATCACGGTCAACGCCGTCGCCCCCGGCATGGTGCTGACGCCGATGGCGCGCGCGCTCCCCGAGGAGGTGCTGAAGAAGGCGCTCGCGGAGACCGTGCTGAACGAGCTCGCGGAGCCCGAGGACATCGCGAACGCCGTGCTCTTCTTGCTGTCGGACGCCGCCCGGCGGATCACGGGCGAGGTCGTGCGCGTCGACGCGGGGCAGTACATCTAGGCGGAGCGCGCGAGGCCGCCGGGGCGCGGGGTCGCGTGAACGAGAGGGCGCGTCGGCGTGGGCGCGTGCGGATGTCACTCCGGTGAATCTGGCTCGTACACGCATCGTCCTTCTCCACCGAGGCACGATGAACCCGACCCTCCAGGCTTTCCGCTTCGCTTCGTTTTTCGTCTTCGCGCTGAGCGCCGCAGCTTGCGGCGGCACGGCCGCCGTCCCGGCTCCAAACGTCGCGTCCTGCTCGGGCGCGGGCTGCGTCTGCGCTGCGAGCGCCTGCACGTGCGTCGCCGGCAACGACTGTCACGCCGAGTGCGGCGTGGCCGCCTGCGCGCTCGATTGCACGAGCGCCGCCAAGTGCAACGGCAACACCGAGGGCGCGCTCTCGCTCGACTGCGTCGACACCTCGCAGTGCAAGGGTCACGGCGGCGACGGCAGCGCCATCACCTGCAGCGCGAGCTCCGACTGCGACCTCAAGGCTGGCGCCGACTCCGCGGCGACGTGCTCGGATTCTGCGCGCTGCAAGCTCAACCTCGGGGACCACAGCACCGTCAGCTGCCTCGACACCGCGCGCTGTGAGATCAAGTGCGACGGCGACTGCACGGTGAACTGCGCGGCGACGGCCGACTGCTCGGCGACCTGCGGGCCGAACGACGCGGGCGTCGGCGCGACGAGCTGTCCCGACGGCCGCCTCGTCTGCGGCGTCAGCTGCTGAGCGGCGCGAGCTGCTGAGCCGCCGAGTACACGAGCGGCTCAGCGCCGAGCCCGACGCTCAGGGCGCGTGCGAGGTGAGGTACGCCTGCACCGTCGCGCCCCACGCCGTCGGCGTGAGCGTCGTGGCGCTGTGCGTGACGACGAGGAGATCCGGCGCGCAGTCGCTGAACGGCTCGAAGTCCCACGCGGCGTTGGGCAGCTGCTTCGCCTCGAGGTCCGCGTAGAACGCTGCGGAGTCGGGGAGGGAGCCGTACTCGCCGATCAGCACCGGGAGGTTGTCGTAGGTGTACGCGTCCGCCGTCGGCGGGTAGCCGTGCTGCTCGTAGACGACGCCGTCGGCCGTGAGCGGCGACGCGGCGTAGAAGGCGAGGTCGCTCGTCCAGCTGTTGCCCTGCACCGAGATGAGGTGATGCGGCACGCCGAGGCGGTCCTCTTCGGCCCGGATCACGCCGACCGCGTGCTCCATCGCTGCGGCGATCACGGCGTCCGACTGCAGGTTCCCGCCGGGCTCGTTCGAGAGCCCGAACAGCACGAACGGCGAGTGCGCGAAGGTGTCCACGAGCGCGACGTAGGTGGCGTCGGTGCCCGTCGGGAAGCGCACCGCGTCGGGCGTCGTCGTCGCGTCGGAGGGGACGCCGGTCGCCTCCGCGTCGCCGTGGATCGTGTCCTCCAAGATCATCGACGCGTGGCTGCGCAGGGCGACGAGCACGTACACGCCGGGGTTGGCGCCGAGGGCCTCGATCACGCGCGTCATCGGCGCTTGGTATTGCGCGGGATTCTCCGTCCAGTCGGACTCCGTCGGGTAGCTCGCCATGCCGAGCGAGACGCGCACGAAGGTCGGGTGCCAGTCGCGGACGAGGCCCGCGGCGACGGCCGTCAGCTCCGTCTCGGCGCTCGTGTCCCAGAGCGTGTAGTTGTAGCCACAGAGGTAGATGTCATCGAGGTTCACGCCGCGGCCCATCCACACGGAGCCGCCGCCCGCGCCGTCCGACACATAGACGTGGTTCGCTGCCGTGTAGAGCCAGCCCGCGGGCAGTCCGCCGCCGCCCGCGTCGGCTGCTCCGCCGTCGGTCGGGCCTGCGTCGGTCGCGCCCGCGTCGACGTCCGTGAACGCGTCTTGCTCGGGCGCGTCGAGCGCTGTCGCGTCCTCGAGCGCCCCGGCATCGATAGACACGGGGTGCGCCGTGTTCGAGTCGCAGCCCGCAGCGGCGGCGACCGCGGTGAGGAGGGCGAGCGTGAGCGTGAGCGTGTCGGCAGTGCGCGGCATCGCGCGATGGTACAGCGATCTCGGCGCTCGCCGAGGCGTCGAACCTCGCACGGCGGCGCCTGCGGTCGCGCGTGTCTCGGCTACAGTGGGCGCGTGTCGAGCGGTCGCTCACCCATCGCGCGGGGCGCGCTCCTCGCCGTGCTCGCCGCGCTCAGCTTCGGCGTGACCACGCCCGTCGTCGAGCGCGCGGGGCGCGGCGTCGGCGCGCTGACGACGGCGTGCCTGCTCTACGCCGGCGCGTGCCTCTCGGCGCTCCTGCTCGGTCGCCTCTCGCCGTCGTCAGGCGCGCCGCTCGGTCGCGCGCACCTCGGCCGGATGCTCGCCATCGCGCTCGTCGGCGCGGGCGTCGCACCGACCTTGCTCGCGTGGGGCCTGCAGCGCGCCGGCGCGACGACGGGCTCTCTGCTGCTCAACCTCGAGGCGGTGTTCACCGTGCTGCTCGCGTGGGCGCTCTACCGCGAGCCCATCGGTCGGCGCGTGCTCGGCGCGCTCGCCTTGATGGCGCTCGGCGGGCTGGCGCTGACGCTCGACGCGGCGCGGAGCGCGGGCTGGAGCGCGCTCGGGGCGCTGGCGATCGCGGGCGCGACGGCGGCGTGGGCGCTCGACAACACGCTCACGCGCGCGCTCGCCGAGCAGGACCCGGTCAGCGTCGTCGCGGGCAAGGGCGCGCTCGGCGCAGCGCTCACAGGCACAGCCGCGCTCGCCCTCGGGGAGCCGCTGCCCGGCGCGCTGCCTGCGCTCGCGCTCCTCGCGTGCGGAGCGACCGGCTACGGGCTGAGCCTTCGTCTCTACTTGCTCGCGCAGCGTCGCATCGGCGCTGCTCGCACGGGGTCGATCTTCGCCGTCGCGCCCTTCGTCGGTGCCGCGCTCGCGTGGGCGCTCGGCGACCGCACGCTCGGCCTGTGGACGCTCGCCTCGGCCGTGCTCTTCGGCGCGGGCGTCGCCCTCCACGTCACGGAGCGCCACACGCATCCGCACGCCCACCCGCCCGTCGAGCACGAGCACGCGCATCGGCACGACGACGGGCACCACACGCACCCGCACGAGCCGCCCGTGCTCGGCGAGCACGCGCACCCGCACCACCACGAGCCCCTCGAGCACGACCACGACCACGCGCCCGACGTGCACCACGAGCACGTTCACGGCTAGCGAGCAGGGGCGCGCTCACGGTTCACCCGGAGACAGCCCGAAGCGCGTCGTCAGATCGGCGCTGAAGACCGGCTTCTCGCGAGTGAGGCTCAGGGCCAGCTGGTATTCCCACTCTTCAGCAGACGTCCCGTCGTGCACCACATGACCGGTGATCTCCACTCGGTACCACCCCGGAGGCACCTCGACGTGCGCGTGCCGCGGATGGTCAGGCTCCCAGTCGGTCAGGTAGCCGAGTCCGCAGAAGAGGAGCTTTCCCGTCTCGGTGCCGAGAATCCAACCAGACGAACGGAGTCGCGGGTGCTGGTCCATCGACTGCAGGGCCGCGTCTCTCACGATGATGGTGTAGTCGCCCGCCTCGACTCCGATCATCGGTATCGCTACGCCTTCGCGGCACACGCGGTCGCCGTCCTCGCTTCGAGCGAAGCGCGCCAGCAGGTCGACGCCTCGCACGGGCGCGTCGTAGAAGTGCTCGAGCCTCGCGGGATCGAGCAGCACGAAGCCGTGCAGCTCGGGGAAGCAGTTCTCCAGCCGTATCGCGTCGAAGGACACGGAGACATCCTCGCACGGCGCGAGGGCTGTCGGTGGCGGCGGGGTAGGTCGCTACGACGTGATCAGCCCCTGAAGCCACGCTGCGACCTGGGCGGTCGGCGGGAGCCCCTCCTGCTCGCCGGCGCTGACCGTCGCGATGCTCGCTGGGCAATCCGGCATCGAGCCGTTGAAATGCTGCTGCGCGACGCGGCGCCCCGTACGGCGTTCGTAGACCTTGTCGTCGTAGTCGATTCGCACGGTGGAAAAGGCAGCAGTCTCGTTGCCTTCCGCGCGCCGGTACATTCCGCAAGAGCGCCGTTGAATGGTCCGTCGGCGCAGCGCCACTAGGTCCACGTCGGTGAGTCGCTCTGCGTGGCCGAGTAACTGACCGTCCTGCGTGACCAGAGAACGGTGTGGCTGCGCGCCGTCTCCAGCGACCTCCCCCGGAAAGAGGGACGGGCCGCGCGGGAGTTGCTCGGTGAACCGCTCGTTGAGCATCGGTCGGAGATGGACGAGGCTGGAGACGTTGAAGCCCTGCGCGAGGCGTTCACCACCCGCGAACTGCAGGGCGACTGGGTAAGCGTAGTAGTGGGGCTCAGGCCCGTACAGGTCAGCGACGGTGGCGGTGAGCGCGGTGGGAAGGAGATCCCCCTCGATCCGCACAGTCTCTCCGCTCGAGGTGGCTGTCTGCGTTCCGAAGGTGACCAGCGTCCCGGCGGGCGCGTCGACGAAGAGGGTCACCGGATCGGTGCTGATGGACCCGCTGCACGTGAACCCGACACACGTCAGCCTCGTGAACATCCCGCTGCTGATACGAAGCGCGCCATTGCGCGTGAACGCGACTGGCACCGTCGTGGCGACCGCGGTGCGCGCTTGGTCGATCAGCGTGATGTCGAAGTGCTGCGGCACCCCGAATGGCACCCGCCCACACTCGCAGAATACCCGAAATCCCTGGTCCATCGCGCCAGCCGTCGCCATGGCATTCCCGGCGTCCCCGTTTTGGCAACGCCAGTCGCTCGGAAAGGATATCTGGGTGTTGCGCGGCGCGATCAGGTCCAAACGCACCGAGTCCAGCCGCGGGCCTACGATCTCCGTAGCGAGGACTCGGAACGGGACGGGGGCCGGCACGACGAGCGGCCGGTCGCTGCCACAGCCGAGTACGGTGGCGCCCATAACGCTGAACCCAATCACGCAGAGTACGGCCATCGAGCTTGCGCGGAACATCCTGCAGACTCCCCCTCGGCTACGGTCGACCAGGTTGTTCGTACGAAAGGCCGACGCTGCCGGAGCGGTCCGTGGCCGACGAGCGCGCACCGAAGCGCCGTTTCATGTCGTCAGGCTGCGACGCCTCGCGCGTCGCAAACGCGAGCCGCTCACCCCGCTGACGTGCAATCGCTCCATTCACGGGCGAACGATACAAGAGCGTGGCCGATAGTACAAAGGTCGTCACAACCCGGATCTGCGCGGAGTGAGCCATGGCGTCGATGGGTCGGGAGTGCCGCGGAGCAGCGTCCGGTGAGCCCGCGCGCACTCGACCGTTGACCGCCCCTGCCGCGGTCAGCTACACGGGGCGCCATGAGCCGCGAAAATGTCGTGTGGGTCGATGGCGTGGTGTGTTCGATGGAGGCCGCGGGTGTGTCGCCGGTCGCGCACGGGCTTCACTACGGGACGGGCGTCTTCGAGGGCGTGCGCTGCTATGCGACGAGCCAGGGGCCCGCGGTGTTCCGACTGCCGGAGCACCTCGCGCGCATGAAGCGCGGCGCGGACGCGCTCGCGATGCCCTTCGACGAGGCGGCCGTCACGGGCGGCGTCGTCGACCTGCTCCGCGCGAACGGCCTGAGCGAGGCGTACGTGCGGCCGCTCTCCTATTACGAGAGCGGCGGGCTCTCGCTCGACGTCGCGCCGCTGCACGCGCGTCATCTCGTGGCCGCGATGCCGTGGAAGAGCCACCTCGGCAGCACAGAGGAGCGCGGAGGCGTGCGCCTGCATACGTCGTCGGTGCGCCGCACGGCCGCGAGCGCCGTGCCGCCGCTCAAGCTCTGCGGCAACTACGTCAACGCGATCCTCGCGAAGCTCGAGGCGACCCGCGCGGGCTACGACGAGGCGCTGTTCGTCGACGAGCAGGGCTACGTCTGCGAGGCGACCGGCGAGAACGTCTTCTTCGTCAAGGACAAGCAGGTGATCGCGGTCGCGCACCCCGACGCGCTGCCCGGGATCACGCGCGCCACGGTGCTCGACCTCTCCGGCGGCGTCGAGCGCGCGGTGACGCTCGAGGAGCTGCGCGACGCGGACGAGATCTTCCTGACGGGGACCTCGGCCGAGCTCGCGGCGGTCGGTACCTTCGACGCGCGTCGCCTCGCGCCGGGCCCCGTCACGCGTGAGCTTGCGCGCCTGTATCAGGCGGCGGTCCACGGCGAGTCGGAGCTCTCGCGCGGTTGGCTGCTCCCGATCTCGGCGTCCTGAGCGAGCGCGCCGCACGCGTCAGAGGCTGAGTCTCCGACGCGTACGGGCCGTGAGGTGGAGCTCCCCGGTGTCGGGGAGCGTCCCGAAGACGAGCGGGCTGCGCGTCAGGTGATGCGGTCTTCTTCGCGGAGCAGCATCGGGAGCGCGACGCGCTTCTTGCGAGGCGCGCCGGGCTCGGGGGCCTTCTCCGCGCGGAAGCCGCCCGCGGTCACCGCCGACGCGGCGGCGCGCGCAGAGTCGAGATCGAGGCTCTGCTCGTCTGCGTCGCGCACTGCCGCGAGGACCGCGTCGAGCAGCGCCCGGACGTCGTCGCGGCTCGTCGGGTCGAGGTCGGACCAGCGGCGGTACGACACGGCGAACGACTTCGTGGAAGCGAACGACGGCGTGCCTTCGCGCTTCGCCTCGACCTGTACGTCGAAGGGCTCCGGCGCGGCGTCGCTGCGAAAGCGAAGCGCGCCCTCAGGCCGCACGCGCAGGAAGCGGCTGGGGCGCGGCCTGCGCTCGAGCACGCGGAGGCGCGCTTCGGCGGTCGAAGCGTCGGCCGCGCGATCGGGCAACGCTGCGGCGAGCAGCTCGAGCGGGTCGTCGTCGCGGGACGCGAGGCCGTCCGCTCCGGCCGAGAGGCGGTACGACTCTTCGATGCCGGGGCAGAGCACGGCGACTCGACAGTCGGCGCAGCTCTCCGCGGGATACACGCGCCCCTCGAGCTGCTCGGTCGAGTCGTAGTATTCGCTCTTGCCGCGGTGGTCGAAGTCGAAATACGTCTCGTCGCCCGCGAGCGTGCCGAGCTCGTGCGAGTGCGCGGCGTGCCGACCGAGGTAGCAGAGCGGCACGTTGTAGTACCAGAAAGGCACGTTTTCGGCGGTGAGGTAGTCGCCGACCGAGAGGAAGTCGACCTCGTCGTGCCGGAGCACCGCCTGCCCGCTCGCGCGCTCGAGGGCGAGGCCGGTCATCGATACGAACTTGAATTTGAAGCGCACGGGGATGTGCGGGAATCGCTCGCGGAGGTAGCGCGCGATCGAGACGAGTTCGCCTTTGTTCTCGCGGCAGATCACCACGTTGACGATGGTGTGCACGTCGCCGAGTGAGTCGATCTCGGCGAGCGCCTCGGCTTGCCGCTCGAACGTGAAGCTCGTGCCGCCGATCGAGTTGGCGAGCTCAGGCGTGTGCCCGTGGACGGAGAACTCGATGAAGTCGAGTCCGGCCTCGACCAGGTCTTTCACGAAGCCGGGCTTCGAGAGCACGGTGCCATTGGTCGTGACGCCGAGTCGGGTGAAGCCGACCTTCTTCGCCTCGCCGAGGATCCGCGACAGATCTTTCCGAAAGAAGGTCTCACCGCCCATGAAGGTGATGTGATCGGCGCCCTTCCGACGCAGGTCCTGGAGGGTGTCGTAGACCTGCTGCGTGCTCGGATCGACGAACTCGTTCCAAGTGCCGTCTTCTTCGAGACAGAACACGCAGCTCTGGTTGCAGCGCTCCGCGATGTACATGATGGCGGTACGCGGCATGGCCGACGATTATGCGGCGGAAGCGCCCGGCTGTCGCGGCCTCGGTTCGGAGCGTAGGCTGCGGCCGGTGCGGACGTCTCTCGTCGTCACCCATCAGCGGTGCAACCAGAACTGCGGCTTCTGCACGGAGCGTCGCCCGACCGATGACCCGCGGTTCATCGCCCGGGCGGCCGTCGAGCAGCGGATTGCGGTCGCGCTCGCCGAGGGGGCGGAGGAGCTCGTGTTCACCGGCGGGGAGCCGACGCTGCGCGGCGACTTGGGCGCGCTGATCGCTTCGGCGCGCTCCCGCGGGGCCCAGCGGATCGTGCTCGAGACCAACGGCGCGAGGCTCGACGAGGCGGCGGTCGTGGGGCTGCTAGCCGCCGGCGTCGACGTGTTCCGGCTGCACCTCCCCGCGTGGGGAGACGCGCTCGACGCGTTCACACGCACTCCCGGCGCGGGGGTGGACGCTGCGCGCGCGCTCCGCGCCATCGTCGACCGTGGGGGCACGCTCGAGCTCGCGGTGCCGCTCGTGCGCGCGAATCATCGCCAGGTCGCGGGGCTCCCGTCGGCGCTCGTCGCCGCGGTCGGTGACCCACGCCGCGTGAGCATGCTCCGCGCGTCGGTGCCGACCTCCGCCCCCGACCGCGACGAGGTCTTGTCGTTCGCCGAGGCGATGACCGCGCTCGCGGCCCTCGAGGCCGCCGCGCGCAGCGTCGGCATTCCGCTGAAGCTCGCGCCGGGGAGCGGCCCTCCGCCGTGCGTGTTTCCCAAGGGCGCGCTGCCGCCGCAGCTGTGGTCGCTCACCGGGCAAGCGCAAGAGCGCGCCGACCGCGTGCGCGTGCCGGAGTGCGACGCGTGCCTCGTTCGCAGGGCTTGCGCGGGGCTCGACGCGGGCCTCGTACGCCGCGACGGATTCCCTCCGATCGAGCCGATCGTCGACGACCGCACGCGCCGTAGGCTCTCGCTGATCACCACCGTCGAAGAGCAGATCGCCCGCGAATTCCTCACGCGCGATCGCACCCGCGATCCCGTGCTCGGAGCGGTCGAAGAGGTGATCGTCCGCGTCAACTTCCACTGCAACCAGGCGTGCGAATTCTGCTTCGTCTCGACGCACCTCCCGCCGCCCGGGCACGCCGCCGTGCTCGCCGCGATCGAGGCCGCCGCAGGGCAGGGCGCGCGCATCGTGCTCTCGGGCGGTGAGCCGACGCTCAACCCTCGGCTCCTCGACTACGTCCGCCTCGCGGTGAGGCCGGGACTGCCCGCGCTGCAGCTCCAGACGAACGCGGTGCGGCTCGACGACGAGGCCTTGGTCGGCGCGCTCTACGAGGCCGGGCTGCGCGAAGCCTTCGTGTCGCTCCACGGGGCCACGGCCGAGACGTCCGACGCGCTCACGCGCGCGCCGGGCACCTTCGCCCGAACGCTGGTGGGGGTCGACCACCTGCATCGGCGCGGCGTGCACGTGGTGCTGAACTTCGTGATCTGCGCGCTCAACGCGCCCGAGCTTCCGGCGCTCGTCGACCTCGTCGCGGCGCGCTGGCCGACGAGCACCGTGAACATCTCCTTCGTCGCGCCGTCGACCGACGTCGTCCCTCGCGACGCGCGGCTGGTCCCTCGCTACTCCGACGTGCGGCCGTTCCTCTCCGAGGCATTGCTCCGCGCCGAGCGACTCGGGCTCGCGGTCCGCGGCTTCGAGTCGATGTGCGGCATCCCGCTCTGCCTGCTGCCGCCCAACGTAGGCGACGACCTCGCGGACCTCGGACACGACGAGGGCGCCGGAGAATTCCTCCGCGCGGAGGCGTGCACGACCTGCTCCGCCCGGGCGCGTTGCTTCGGCGTCCGCCGGGGCTACGCGGACCTGCACGGGCTCGCCGAGCTGCGCGCGCTGCCGTGAAGCACGCTCCGCGGAGCGGCAGCGCGCCCTCCTCCGCAGTGCCTCTCTCGCGAGCCGCGCGCGCCGAGCAGCGCGGGAGCCGTTCCACCGCAGCCCACCCGCGGCGTCACGACGAGCCAGCCGACGAGTCGCGGCGTCGAGCCTCGCGCTGTCGGGGATGTCATCGGCTCTCCTGAGGCGTTTGTAGAGCGCGCTCTCCCGAGTGCTTCGCAGGGGCGCGCAGAGCCTCGCGAGCGCTGAACTGCAGTCGGGAGAGCCACTGACGAGCGCTACCGGAGCGCGAGCCGCCGCCCAATTATGGAGGTGATACGACTCGGTTTGTCACGAGCATCCCGCCCGACGGAAGCGCCGCGACGCTGTGGGCGTGCGTCCCGACCGGCAGTTGCTTCGCGTCGAAAGCCTCGGCGCGGCGCGCATCTCAGAGGTCGGGGCAGTAGAGGAACGCCGCGTACGTCATGTGTCCTGGCATGACCGGCGCGTCCACCGTCAGCGTGTTGTCGAGCGGCGCGCTCGGTGGGTCATTCGGTCGAACCCACAGGTGCATCTCTTGATCGGCGGGCGGGCGGCAGCGCGACTCGCCCGGCGGCGCGCTGATGCGAAGCCGCAGCGTCGCGACGGACGCCGGAATGCCCGTGACGAGCACCAGGCCCACCTCGGTCGTCGCGCGGCCGTCGGGGATGGTCGTCGTGCCGTCGCTCGCGACGTAGAGGACGGTGCCGGCGCTCGCCGCGACGGAGTACCCGGCGACGCCCCCGTCGAGCACGCTCGCGCCCCCGGCGCGCTCCACGTAGATGAGCGCCGCCGTGTCGGCGCGGGTGATCCCGCCGGTCCGCGCGAGCAGCGAGTCGATGACCGCAGGGCGCGGCATCGCCACCATCGCGGCGTTGAAGTCTGCGGCGCCGGTGTGGAGCGGCTTGAGCCAAGGCCACAGGGTGCCGTCGCTCACGTGCGCGAAGCGCAGCGCGATCTCGGCGTTGGCTGGCACCGTGATGGCGTAGGCCCCCGTGGCGGTCGTGGGGCCGCTGCAAGGACCGCCCGGCGCGGCGAGGCACGCCTCGAAATCCTGAGCGAACGAGAAGGCGAAGCCGGTGTCGAAGAGCCCGAGCGAGCCGCGCACCACGATGGTCGCGTCGGGCGGCGGGCCCGCGTCGCCTGCCCCGATCGGCTCGACTCCGGGCGAGCCGCAGCCGACCAGAATGCACAGCGCGAAGAGCGCGATCAACGTGCGATCATGTAGCGGGGGATACATCGGCGGCTGGGGGAGAGCGTACACGGCCGGCCCACCCCATCAAGGGCCAAACGGCCTCCCGCAGCCGCGCGTACGCTCCGGCGCGCATGACGACGTGCCCGCGGTCTCGAGGTCTGCCTCGTTGTCGGAGAGCACGGCCTGCGTCCAGAGCACCTCCGGTTCCGGGCCACAAAGCGCGCGCTGATTCCCTTCGAGGAAGAGGTCGGTGCCGCGGAGTCGGCCCTCGACGGACCACGACGCGGCGCAGCCGTTCGTGCGGATGATGTGCGCCCGCTCGAGCACCGAGACCGCGGTCGCGCCCACGAGCACGCCGGTCCCGCCTGAGGCGCCCCCGGTGTCCAGGATCGTGAGGTCGTGCGCGATCACGCCGCACGCCGCCCCGCTGACGGCTCCCATGCGGAGCGCGTCTTCGGGCGCGTTGGCGATCCACACGCGGTCGAGCAGCGCCTTGCCGCTCTCGAGGCAGAGCGCCGCGGCGCGCTCGGTCCCACCGCCGGGTTCGACGGCCGCCCGGTACACGAAGGTCGTGTCGGTCAGGGTGACGGCGGCCGCGAGCACCGTGGTCCCCACGCGCACCAGCAAGCCGCAGCCAGCGGCGTCGAGCCACGCGCTGCGCGCCACGGTCAGCGTCGCGTCGTCGCGGGCGACGACCCCAGAGGCGGACGCCAGCGCGACTCGATCGATCGCGAGATGACCCTCGCCGCTGACGTCGATGGACGAGCGCTCGCGGAAGGCGCTCTCGAAGATCTCCGCGCGCGCGCCGGCGAGAGACAGCGCGACGTGATCGCCGAAGACGCGCCGCGCGACGAAAGTGGCCGCGGGGCCGAGCACTTCGATGGCGCCCGCCACCTCCACGTCCTCGAGGTAGAGCGCGCCGTTGTCCACGCTCGCGACCAACTCGGCGCGGAGGTGCGCGTCGAACGCGCGCACGAACGCGCCGGGCCCGAGCGTGAGCGCTGCGCTCGCGCCCGTCGCGTCGAGCTCGAGGCCAGCGGTGTCGACGAACGAGTCGGTGCCGACCGTCACCAGCGGGGCGGCGCCGCTCACCCGAAGGCGCGAGCCGTAGAGCGTCGCCGCGTCGAGGGCGACTGCGGGGCCTGCGCTCGGCTCGAGGATCAGATCGCTCAGCGTGAGCTCGCCGGAGGCCGCGCGGATCATGGGCTCACCGCCGTCGTCGGGCGTCGTCCAGTGCACCGCGGGGTCCACGCCCGCGCACGCGCCGTGGATCGCCACGTCGCCCTCGACCTGCACGCGCTCGGCGTAGCGCCCCGCCTGCACGATGACGAGGCCCTCGCCTGACGCGAGCGCCGCGCTCACGGCGGCCCCGATCGACCGGAACGGGCGCGCGAGAGAGCCGTCGCCTCCAGCCGCGGCGGTCGCGTCGACGTACTTCGCTCGACCGAGCTCGTCGCCGAACGTGACGCAGGCGTCCGTCGTTCGCGTGCACCACGAAGCCACCCAGGGATGTGCGGGAGCCCCCATCGGGGGCGCTTGCAGCAGGACCTCGGCGCTCCAGAGGCTCGGGCAGATGATGTCGGGGCCGTCCGCGGGAGGCGCCGGAACGAGGCCGCAATACCCCGCGCAGCGCGGCTCGTCGCAGTCCGCCAACCCGTTGAAGTCGTCGTCCTGGCCGTTCAGGCAGAGGGCCGCGCCGACCTCCGGCTTCGCCTCGGGATAGCCATCGACCCACGTGCACGCAGCCGTGAAGGCGAGCGCGGTGAGCGCCGCGCTGCCCCACGCGCCCGCGGCACGATGGGTCAGCGCGTGAAGCACCTCATGCACGAGGGCACCGTGCCGAACGGCACGCGCGAAGTCAAAGGTGGCGGCGCCGCATCGCGGTCGGCTTCCTGCGGCTCGCAGCCGCCTGCCGCGTCGCTACGCCGCGCCCGTGAGCTGCGCCGAGCGCCGCGCGTTCTCAGGCTCCGCTCGAGCGCGAGCGCACCGGGGGACCGCCGACGTCGCCGACGATCACGCACGCCGAGGGCCTCGCGACGCGATCCAGCGGAACGTTCGACCCACACGGTCCGCAGATCGGCTAGCCTGCGCCCCACTTCCGCCCCCTCAGGAGACAGTCATGTCGGACACGCTCAACACGGTCTTGCTCCTCGCCCTGCCGGCCTCCGGAAAATCCGAGGTCCGCCGCTACCTGGCCAGCCTCACGCCGCAGCAGTGTCACGACGACCTCTGCATGGGCCCGACCCTGCAGCTCGATGACTATCCCTACGTGCACTTCATGCACCGCATCGACGACGAGCTCGTCGCGCGCCGATGGCCCGCCATCTTCTACAAGGGGCCCGAGCGCCCGTTCCAAGACGGATTTACTTGGGGCGCGCTGATCGAGCTGCTCAATCAGGACTACGACGACCTCCTGCAGAGCCGCGTCGTGAGCGTGCCGTCCGCCGCGCAATACCTCTTTGACCGGCTCGACGACGTGCGCGCGAAGGTCGGTCAGACGCGCGCCCTCGAGCAGATCCCGTACGGCATCCGCCGTGACGTCGCGGCGGCGCTCGAGGCCGAGGTCGCGGAGTTCCTGCGCGAGAAGAACGCGACGGCGCTCGAGGACAAGACCGGCAAGACGATCGTGATCGAGGCGGCGCGCGGCGGGGTCAACGGCGCGGCGTTCCCGCTCACGCCGCCGAGCGGCTACCAGTATTCGCTGACGCAGTTCTCGGACGCCGTCCTCGCGCACGCGAGCATCCTCTACGTCTGGGTCACGCCCGCGCAGAGCCGCCACAAGAATTGGGAGCGCGCGCGACCCGACGGCCAGAGCTCGATCTTGAACCACGGCGTCCCGCTCGAGGTGATGCTCGGCGAGTACGGCTGCGACGACATGGAGTGGCTCCTCACGCAGTCCGAGAAGCCGTCGACCGTGCGCATCGAGAAGGTCGTCGAGAAGCTGAGCGCCGAAGGGCAGCGCCTCTACGATCTGCGCAGCTATCACCTGCCCGTCGCGCGCTTCGACAACCGCGAGGACCTCACGACCTTCGTGCGCAAAGACCAGAAGGACTGGGGCGCGGACGAGGTCGCCAAGGTCCACGCGGGCCTGAGCGGCGCGCTCAAGAGCCTGAAGGCGCTCGGCGGCTGAGCGGGGCGCGGACGGGGGCAGGGGAGCGGCGTAGGTGCCCGAGCGCAGGCTCGAGCCCTCCGCTGCTCAGGCTCTCGCAGCGCAGTACCGCTCAGCCCCGCGCCGCCCGCCGCGCGGCTCGCACGCGCCACGCCCACGCGAGCAGGAGCGCGCAGCACGCGGGCGTCGTCAGATCCCCGAAGCGCGTGTAGGGCGTCGCGCCGCGGAGCTTGCGCACGTCGGCGATGAACGACGTCTGCGTGAAGGTCTGCGTCGTGCGCAGCTCCTCGCCCGTCGCCGAGATGTGCGCGCTCTCGCCGGTGTTGACCGATCGGACAAGGTCGCGGCGCGTCTCGATCGAGCGCACGCGCGCGACGCGGTTGTGCAAGAGCGGCTCGGCGGTGTCGCCGAACCACGCGTCGTTCGTCAGGTTGACGAGGAAGTCCGGCGCAGGCTCGAACGCCGCGAGGCGCCGCGCGTACGACGGCAGTACGTCCTCGTAGCAGTTGAGCACCGCGATCCGATGCCCATCGACGGTGAGGATCCGCGGCGCGACGCCCGGCGTCAGCCCGCGCGGGAACTGCGCCTGCAACGCGCGCGGCATGAAGTCCCAGAACGGCGTGTACTCGCCGAACGCGAGCAGCACGACCTTGTCGGCGATGCCCGAGACGCGCCCATCCGCCTCGACACCGACGGCCGAGTTGTACTCGCCGTCCTGCTTGCTGCCGCTGTCGTCCAGCGTGATCGCGCCGACGAGCAGCGGCCCGGTCACGGTGGGCCCGCGCGCGTTCTGAAAGCCGTGCGGCTCGCCCACGCGATGACGCGGCATATAGCCGGGCAGCGCGGTCTCCGGCCACAGCACGAGCTGCGCGCCGTCCGCCTCGAGGTCGTG
>CAIUAC010000810.1 GCA_903896985.1 uncultured Sandaracinus sp. | reverse complement strand
TGTACGGGCTGCGCCAGGTACCCTCTCCCGCCGCCGCGGGAGAGGGTGTTGTTGGCGAGCGTGCACAACGTGGGTGAGGGTGTTGTTGGCGAGCGTGTACAACGTGGGTGAGGGCGGGGTGAGGAGGGGAAGGACGGCTGTGGAGTTGTTTGGCCCATCGGCCGTGCAATCTGGGCTGGTGGCTGTTACACCTCGGGCCGCACTCGGCCGAGTGGCGAAATAGGCAGACGCGCGGGACTCAAAATCCCGTTCCCGCAAGGGAGTGTCGGTTCGAGCCCGACCTCGGCTACAGCTCCAGAGACGTCCGTTGTGGCAACGCTGCTGGCTTGCTCGGGCCCTGCCGGGCCTTAGACGAGATCGGCAGGAGGAACCGTCATGCGGAGAGCGTCGAAGGGGATCGTGGCCGCGCTCAGCGCAGCGCTCGCGCTCTGCGCGGTCGTCGCCGCGGCGCAGGTGCCGCCGACTGCGGTGCCGTCTGCCGCTGTGCCGTCCCTCCGCGTCGATATCCGGATGAAGGGGCTGCACGCGCGGGGGCAGGTGCGCGGCGGCATCTACAAGGATCCGAACCTCTGGACGGATAACGCCGGCATCGTCTCGATCTGCACGGTGATGGTCCACGCGCACGAGGCGACCTGTACGTTCACCGTCCCGCGCCCCGGGCGCTACGCCGCGGCGTTCTTCCACGACGAGGACGGCGACCGCGTGCTCGACAAGAACTTCCTCGGCATCCCGACCGAGGGCTACGCGTTCTCTCGCGACGCCCACGCCGCGCTCTCCGCGCCCGCCTTCGAGCGCGCCGCCTTCGACGTGCCCCTGCGCGCGCCGGTGAGCGCGACGATGCGGTACTGAGCGAGTCGGAGCGGCGGGCGGTCTGCAGGTAGTCGCGCCGCGCTCGACGCGCCAAGTCGGCAGACCCATCCTCTGCCGATGGCTTCTGGCAGCCCTCCGAAACCGCAGGCGACCGCAGCCGATCTACTCGGCCTGCCTCCCGACGCGGTCGGGGAGATCTTCGCCGGCGAGGTCGTCGAGAAGGCCGCCCCTTCGTTCGCGCACGGGCAGGCGCAGCGGAGCGTCGGTGCTCGGCTCGACGGCTTCGCGCGGCGCCCTGGCAAGCACGGCCCGGGTGGCTGGTGGCTCGCGACTGAGGTCGACGTCGAATACACGCTCCACGACGTCTATCGTCACGACGTCGTGGGCTGGCGCCGCGAGCGCGCGCCCGCGCCACCGACCGAGCGCCCGGTGAAGCTCCTCCCCGACTGGGTGTGCGAGGTCCTGTCGCCCTCCAACTGGGCCAACGACACGGTCCTGAAGTTTCGAATGCTCCAGCAGCAGGGCGTCCCGTTCTATTGGGTCATCGACCTCGAGCACCGCGTGCTCACGGTCTACGAGCTCGCCGGCAGCACCTACAACGTCGCGGCCGTGGCCCGCCCGGGAGAGCGCGCCCGCCTCGTCCCCTTCCATGCGCTCGAGCTCGAGGTCGCCACGCTGTTCGGAGACGACCCGTCCGACGACGACGAGCGCGCGCCGTAGCGACGACTGCCGACGAACGCGAGCATGGCGTGCCCTTCGATGAGGCGATGACAGCCTTCCTCGACGACTTGGCCGCACCGTTCGCTCGCATCCACTCCGGTAGATGAAGCAGATCCTCCTCGAGCTCGACGACCGCTGCGCGCGCGACCTCGACAAGGTGGCGCCTGTCGGCAAGCGCGTGCGGGCGGAGTTCATCCGCCTCGCGCTCCGCAGGGCGATCGACCTCGCGCTCGACCGCGACACCGAGGCCGCGTACCGCGCGCAGCCGCTCTCGAGCGAGCTCACACCCGCGGACCTCCTCGGCTGGGACGAGCAGAACGAGCTTGCGGAGCCGGCCCCTCCCGCCAAGGCCGCGCGCGCTCGTCGAGGGGCCGTCGCCACGCGCCGCCACGTCGAGGTCAAGCGCGCGCTCGGTCATGTGCTGCATTGGCCAGAGCTGACCGGGCTGTAGTCGCCGGCGACGGTTCGCTGGGCCTGCGGCGCAGGCAAAAAGATTCGTCGCGGACGCGTTTGGGCTG
>CAIUAC010000809.1 GCA_903896985.1 uncultured Sandaracinus sp. | reverse complement strand
CTGCCCGTCGACTCTCGCTCAGGGAGCGCGCGCCTTTGACTTCTCGCGTCCCGCCCGGCAGCGTCCCGCCGTGACTCGAACGCCCTCGGCGCAGCGCCGCCACGCTTCCGGACTCCTCTCGATGAACACCGCTTCGCTCTGTGTGTTCGCCGCCGCGATGTCGCTCGCCGCGTGCCACCGCGCGCCCGAGTCGGGCGCCTCGGAGTCCGCGCCCGCTGAGCCGCGACCTGCGCCGACCGCGCCCGCTGCGCCGCCCACGGGCGCGACGGCGACGGCGTTCACGGCGCGCTTTCTCGCGTACGTGCGCCACGCACAGCCGGCCGCGCACGTCCGCGCGACGGGCGACCTCGAGGTCAGCGCCGAGGGCGGTCGCACGCTCCCGCTCGCGAACCTGACGGCCGAGTGCGCGGGCGAGGGCGCCGCCGGGGCGACGCAGTGTGACGAGGCGATGGAGCGCTGGACTCGCGTGCTCCTCAGCCCGGTGCCCGCGCCCGTGCTGCCCGCGAACGTGCGCGCCTCGCTCTTCCCCGACACCGTGATCGCGTCCGAGCGCGCGCGCGCCGTCACGGGGACCGCGCCCTTCGTCGGGCAGCCCTGGGTCGGCCCGCTCTGGCTCGTCTACGTCGCCGACTCTCCCGACGCGATCGCGACGATCACGCCCGCAGACCAAGCGCACCTCGGCCTCGACGACCGCGCGCTCCACGACCTCGCGCTCGCGAACCTGCGCCGCGCGCTCCCCGAGGACGTGCACGGCGAGCTCTTCTCCGAGAACGTCCCCGGCGTCTACGTCCTGCACCCCGGCGACAGCTACGGCGCCGCGCGCCTGATCTTGCACGAGCGCTGGGCACCCCTCGCCGCCGAGCAGCACGGCGACCTCCTCGCGGCGGGCCCCGCGCGCGACGTCGGCCTCTACGCGAGCACCGCGTCCGAGCGCGAGGTGTGGTCGCTGCGCTGGCTCGCGCAGGAGATGTACAAGAACGAGCCACACCCGATGTCGCCCGCGCTCCTCCGGTGGACGCCCGCCGGCTGGGAGCTCTTCGACGCGAACACGACGCCAGTCGGCAGGCCGCCTGCGCCCTGAGCCGGAGCGGGCTCGGCGGTGCGCGCAGACCAGAGCGAGGGAGAATGATGTGCTGAGAATCCGTGAATCGAATCCATCGCTCTCATGCCTGTATGCTGTTGGGTGCTACGGAGTCGTTGCCCTGTTGAGCGTGCTCGTGTGGGCGCTCGCTGGAGCGGCGTCGGCGCAATCCGCGCCTCCCCGCGTCGTGCCTTCGCCTCCCGTTCCGCGGGCGAGAGGTCCTCGACCGGTCGCCGCTGGGGACGCGCTTCCCGCGCTCCCGAATGTCGTGGAAGGCGTCTGCGGGACCCGCGGTCGCTGGCATGGCGACGCGACAGTGTGCAGACGCGCCGGGTTCTCCGCGAGGATGGTCCGCGTCGTCATCGGCTCGGACCGGTACGCGTTCGTCGACGTGACGGACTCTACTGAGGCCGTAGCGGATGGTCCCGTCCGGCACAATGCTCATCTGTGGAAGAACGGGCGACTCGTCGTGCTGCGCCGCTTGGTCCGTGAGCGGGGCCAACGTGGCGCCTCGCCGGAGCGACAAGAGTCCTTTGAGCCGGTCTTACACGACTACGTCCCCAGGCTCCCGGCGGTCGATGACGACACGGCGGAGCGATGGCTCCGCGGCCTCATGCTCGCGTTCGCCCATGAAGAGGCGAGCGCTCCGATGAGCCGCGAGGGGACGCGTCGAGTGCTGCGGGAGCGTATCTCGGCGCAGATTCCCGGGGGAGGTCGCCAAGACAGCCTCCTGGCCATCGAGGCGTCGCTCGACGACGCTGGCGCGTGGGATGTGCAGGTGAGAGAGGACGTGACGGCAGACTCCGAGGCGGGGACAGCACTGGCCCCGGTCGAGGGGCGTATTCGTGGGAGTGTTTCGGTGGGCTCTGGAGAGCGGATCGGCGGCGATGAAGACTTCGACGACGCGCCGGTCGTTCAGGGCATGCGGCGCCGATTGTCGGCTATTCGGGCTTGTTATGAGACTCAGCTTCGCGCGAGTCCCCGGCTGGCCGGTCGCGTGAGGGTGGAGCTCACGGTCGACACGACCGGTCCCGTGCGTGACGTGCGCGTCACCGAGAACACGATGAACCTCCCAGAGGTCGGCGCCTGTGTGGCCCTCCCGCTCAGCCGGCTCCGCGTGACCCCGGGACCAGCGGCGGGCTCCGTCACGCTCTCGTATCCCTTCGAGTTCAGCCCGCAGAGCTAGCCGCGCCTCACTCCCCATCTTCGGCGTCTGGCGCCTCGCGCTCGGCCAGACAGCCGACGCGACGAAACACGTACGGAGTGTTGATGTCGTACGCGCCGTCGTTGTTCACCGACTGAAACTCTTGCCGCATCGAGTCGACGGTGCCGCTGAAGTTGTCGGGCGCGTAGCCG
>CAIUAC010000808.1 GCA_903896985.1 uncultured Sandaracinus sp. | reverse complement strand
GGCGCGGCTCCCGCTCCGGCCGCCATGCCGCGCCCCTCCCGGCGCAGCGCGCCGATGATGGAAGCTCCGGCGTTCACGACGGAGGCGCTGCAGCAGAGCGTCCGCACGATGGCCGCCGTCGCAGAGCTCGGCGAGGGCGTGACGAGCTACGACCTCGATCACCGCGTCACGGTCCCGGACGGCGGCTCGACGATGGTGGCGATCTTGTCGACCCTCGTCGCGGGCGAGGAGGTCGACCTCTTCGCGCCGGACGACGGCGTGCCTCTCTCGAGGACCCACCCATTCCGCGTCGTGCGGATCGTGAACGGCACTGGCGCGATGCTCGAACGCGGTCCGATCTCGGTGCTCGGGCGCGGCTCGTTCCTCGGCCAAGGCGTGCTCGAGACGCTGCCGCGCGACGCGACCTCGTTCGTGCCGTTCGCCGTCGATCGCACGGTCGCCGTCGAGTCGAACGTGCAGATGGGTGAGGCGGAAGGACGCCTCGTGCGCATCTCGCACGGCAACGTCACGGTCGAGCGCTTCAGCCAACGTACGACCGTCTACAAGGCGCGAAACGGAGGCGCCGCGGCGGTGAAGGTCTACGTGCGCCACGCGCGCATCGCAGGCGCCGAGCTCAGCGCGCCGGGGGTCAATCTCGAGACGACCGACGCGACCGCGCTCGTGCCGATTCAAGTCCCCGCGCACGGCGACGCGGAGGTCAGCGTCGTCGACCGCACGCCCGTCCAGCGCACCGTCGAGTTCGTGAGCGACTTCGCGGCCGAGGCGGTCGCGCTCTACCTCAGCGGGCCGGCCGTCGACGCCGCGCAGGGCCCGGCGCTCCAGCGCGCGCTGGCGCTTCGTGCTCAGCTCGTCGACGCGCAGACCCGCGCGCAGACGGCCTCGACCGAGCGTGACGAGCTGCAGAACGCCTCGCAGGAGACGCGCGACAACCTCGAGGCGATCCGCACCGTCGCGAGCGCCGCCGACCTGCGGCAGCGCCTGGTGCGTCGCCTCGCCGACCTCGACGCGAACATCGCCGCGCTGACCCGCACGATCGTCGACGCGCAGACGAGCCTCAGCGAGCTTCGCGTACGCCTCAACGAGGCGATCCAGGACGTGACGCTCGACGTTCCTCGCCCCGCCGCGGCGCGCTGAGCGGGCGGCTCGCCGGGGTCGAGGTCGTCCGCCGTCGGAGAGCCGCCCGCTCAGCGCGCCCGGCGGATCTCCAGCGGCTCGCGAGCTGGCTCGAGCAAGGCCTCGAGGTTCCCCTCGCAGAGACCATCCCCGTGCGAGGGATTGCCCGACGGCTCGCTCAGCTCCAGAGAGCCGGCGGACGCATCGCCGTTCGGGTCGCTGACGGATTCTGAGAGACGCCGCGCATCTATTTCGGCGGCCCGATCGTCGTCACTGTGGGGAGACCATGGAAAGCACCAAAGCCAAGGCGACGAAGACGGGCAGCGCGTTTCGGATGGACTGCGCGATCACGATCTCCATCCACGCGAGCCCCGAGAGGATCTGGGCGCTGCTCACCGACGCGGCCGGATTCCCCAGCTGGAACTCGACGGTGACGAGCATCGAAGGGGAGATCGCCGCGGGACGCACGCTGAAGCTCAAGGTGCCGTCGGCCAAGGACCGCGTGTTCACGCCCAAGGTCTCGAACGTCGAGGCCGGGCGCACGATGACGTGGAGCGACGGAATGGCGCCGATGTTCAAGGGCGTACGCACCTTCACGCTGACGCCGAAGGCCGACGGCATCACCGAGTTCGCCATGCGAGAAGAATTCGCGGGCGTGATGCTCCCCATGATCAAGGGCTCGCTCCCGGACTTCGGGCCCGTGTTCGAGGCCTATGCAGAGGACCTGAAGCGCGCAGCGGAGGGGAAGTCGTCATGAGCGAGGTCAAAGGCAAGGGCACCGCGGAAGCGCCGTGGGAGCTGAAGACGCCGCCGGGGACCTCTGACTATCTGGCGTACAGAGACGCTGCCGCGGCTCCGCCGGCGCTCGTCGTGCAGGTCGGCAAGACGCAGCTTCGCTACCACCTCCGCTGCATCGAGGATCTGCACGCCATGCTGAAGAAGCATGGCGACTGGGTGCTGCTCGGGAGCGCCGACGAGCAGAAGCCCGCCGCGGACGGCACGGTCGAAGCCTGGGGCCGCTCGAGCACCAACCCGGTTGCGGGCTGGTACGGGCTGAAGAAGGGTCTGCGCGGGCGCTTCGGGATGTACCTCCCGCCCGTTCTCGAGGCGCTCGGTCTCGCCGAGCTCGAGCACAACGCGAAGAACAATCGGATGCGCGCGGCGTGACCCAGACGCCGAATACCCTCGCCGACCATCGCGAGCAATTTCTCGCGATGGTCGGTGAGGTGCGCCCCGAGCTGCATCGCTACTGTGCGCGTCTCACCGGCTCCGTCATCGAGGGCGAAGACATCGTCCAGGACACGCTGGCGAGGGCGTTCTACGCCCTGAGCCTCTCGCCCGAGGTGCCGCCCCTGCGGCCCTGGCTGTTCCGGATCGCGCACAACGCGGCGCTCGATTTTCTGAAGCGCCACGGCACCAAGTACACGGACTTGGACCCCGAGATCGAGCAGGTAGCGGGCTTCGAAGAGCGGCCCGAGCCCGCGATCGTTCGCGCCGCCCTCGCCCGCTTTCTGTCGCTTCCGTTGAAGCAACGCAGTGCGGTCATCTTGAAGGACGTGCTCGGACACTCGCTCGAGGAGACGGCCGAGACGATGGGGACGACAGTCATGGCCGTGAAAGCTGCGCTCGTCCGTGGGCGGTCGGCGCTCCTCGTGAAAGAAGGCGAGGAGGCCGCGATCGGCGCGAAGACTCGAGAGGAGCTCGACCGCTACGCGAGGCTCTTCAACGCACGCGACTGGGATGGCCTGCGCGCGCTCATCGCGGACGACTGTCGGCTCGACCTCGTGTCCAAGTCGCAGCGCCGAGGCTCGGAGGTCGGGATGTACTTCGGCCGCTACGAGAAGGAGAGCGTCG
>CAIUAC010000807.1 GCA_903896985.1 uncultured Sandaracinus sp. | reverse complement strand
GGGCGGGACGTCGTAGTCGATGTCCGCCTCGCTGCCGACCTGCATGCCACCGATCGGCCCGACGACGCGCGGGACGCGCGACATGAAGTGATACGGCGGCCCCGGCAGGCGCGCGACGCGGCGCGGGCTGTCGAAGCGCGCGTACATCGGGCCGAACGCCGTGGTCGGCGCGCCCCACGCGCAGGCGAGCAGCGACGCGTAGTCGAAGCGGAAGCCGTCGACGACGGCGACCGGGCGGTCGTCGTGCGGGATCGTCACTTGCAGACGCCCGCTGTCGAGCGGCCATGCGGGCACGAGGCGCAGGCCCATGCGCTTGCAGTGGAACGCCTTGCGGCCGTCCACCGTGCCGAGGATCTCGGCGTAGAGCGTGGGAGTCGTGCCGCCGACGAGCTCCTCGACGAAGATCTCGTAGACGACCTCCTTCGAGACGGGGGTCGCCTGGCCGCGGCAGCGGAGGCTGTAGTTCTGCTCGGGGACGGGCTCGAAGCGCGAGCCGTCGTGGCCGAGCGTGTGCCCGAGCCCGGTCATCAAGATCTGCATCGCCTGCAGGCCGCCCTCGAGCATCAGCGTGCCGGGCATGCAGGGGTCGTTCTTGAAGTGGCCCTTGAAGAACCAGCTGTCGGGCGTGAGCGGGAGTCGCGCCTTCAGATAGCCGCGCTTCCACGGGCCACCTGCGGGATCGAACTCCGTCACTTCGTCGAGCAAGCGCATCTGCCCGCCCGCGATGACGGGAGTCCGAGTGTGGGTGTTCGCGCGCTCGAAGCCTGCGCCGAAGATCTCGTGGACTCGGCCTTCGCTGAGCGCGATGACCTCGTCGCGGCTCAGGCTGCGCTTGGTCGTCAGCGCGACGGGTGGATCGAGCCGTGGATTGGCGCAGGGCTCTGCGGTCTCGGCGGACCAGAGCACTCCGGCGGAGCCAGCGAGCTCGGCGTCGGTGAAGAAGCCTGCCTGTCCGCCGCGCACGCTCATGCGGAGCGTGCCATTGACCCAGCAGTTGTAGTGGAAGAAGAAGATGCGGATTCCGTCGAGCTCCGCGTGGCCGTCGACGCTGATCTCGTAGTGCAGAGTGTCGCCCGCCTTGGGCAGCTCACCGTGACTCTGCAGCTCACAGCCGAGGAGGCGATAGACGCGGTCGCTCTTGTTGAGGAAGTCCGCGCCGAGCCACGAGATCAGCATCAGGTCGGCTTGGCCCGACTCGACCATCACGCCCGCGGGCATGCGCCCCTCGTGCAGGTACCAAGCGCCGGGGGTGACGTCGGTCTCGGTCCAGATGGTGCCGGTGCCCATCGTGCCCGGCTCGCCCTCGATGCCGAGCACGCGGTCCGCGAGGAGCAGCGGAGGCTCGGGCATACGCACCTGCCGCGTGTAGCCATCCTGCTGCTTGAAGAGGTCGCCGAAGATCTTCGAGAGCTCGCCCGAGGCGTGCACCTCGAGCCCCGCGCGATCGAATTTCGGGCCGGTGGGAGCGCGCGGAGGCGCGACGCGCAGCGGGCCGGACGCAGCGCGGGCTGCGACTGGAGCGGCGGCGCGCGGTGCGGGTGGCGCCGCGGGCGCTGCGGCAGGAGGGGCCACTGGAGCGGCGACGGGGAGGGCGGCGACGGGCGCGGAGATAGGAGCGGCGACGGGGAGGGCGGCGACGGGCGCTGCGATCGGCGCGGGTGCGGCGACTCGCGGGGGAGCGCTCGCGGGCGCGACGTGCTGAGGCGCCGCGGCGCTCGCGTTCAGCCAGCTCGTCAGGGGCGCGAGCGTGACGTGGACGAAGTGCGCTTGTACGGCGGTCTGCTGGCGCAGAAACGCTTGGTGAAGCTCAGCGAGCTGCGCCTGCCGCGCGGCGAGCTGATCGACGAGGGTCGGCGCACCGCGGAGTGCGGGCGCCGCGGCTGGCGGCACGGCGTAGAGCGGCGCTGCGATCATCGGCGCCGCGTAGAGCGGCGCTGCGATCATCGGCGCGGCGTAGAGCGGCGCTGCGACGGGCGCTGGGGCTGCGGCTGGGGCTGGGGCTGCTGCGCGCGCGGGGAGCGGCGCAACGCGCCCGATCGGCGCGAGCTGCGGGGCGGGGGCCATCCACTCGGAGTCGTTGTTCATCGGGGGCTTCGTCTTCTGCGCGGGCGGTCGCGGTGGGATGGCGTCGGGGTGCGCGGGGAGGGAGAGGCGCAGCGAGCGACGGGGCGCTTCGGTGCTCGTGGGGGCGGGCGCGAGGCGCGCGAGGAGCGTGTCGAGCTGGACGGGGACGCCCGCGGCGAAGAGGCGCGCGGCGCCCTCGATGGCCTGCAGGAGCGAGGATTGCCCGTAGCGATCGAGCGCGACGGCGAGGTGCGGTCGGTCGCCGAGGACGTCGCCGATCCACTTCGTGCAGCCGGCGTGCGGGCCGTGCTCGATGAAGACGCGCACGCCGTCGGCGTAGGCGCGCTCGACGAGCGCGGGGAAGTCCACGGTGTTCATCGCCTGGCCGGTGAGCGCGTTGGCCGCGGACTGTTCGGTCACCGCGTAGCTGCTCAGCGTCGCGTGCGTGTAGAAGCGGACGCCGGGCACCGCAGACGTCGGGCGCGTGTGGAGCGCGCGCCAGCGGTCCTCGTATTGGCGCGCTTCCTCGCAGTGCATGATGAAGTCGTAGCCGGTCGTGCGGACGGCCTTGCGCCCGAAGCTCGCGCCGACGCGCGCGCAGCCCGCAGGGTCGCCCGCGATGACGACGTCGCTCGGCGCGTTGATGATGACGAGCCGCACGCGCGCTTCCTGCTCGACGGCGGCGCGCACCTCGGCGACCGACGCGCGGATGCGCCACGTCGACCACTCGGCGGGCTCGGCGGCGTCGAGGCTCCACGCGCTGCGCAGGCAGAGCAGCTCGCCACAGAGCTCGCGCTCGTAGACGAGCGAGTCCGCGATGTCTTTACGGAAGCCGTCGAGGTCGCTCCAGGCGTCGAGCGCGAAGAGCGCGTTCGTCTCGCCGGAGCAGTAGCCGATGGACGCGGTCGGTCGGAGGCCGAGCGTGCCGCGCGTGAACTCTGCGTGCAGCTGCGAGACGTACGACGCGCCCCAGAGCTTGTCGGCGGGCGTCGTCAGGAGCGCGGGGTCGTCGCTGTAGACCCAGCCCGCCGCGTCGCGCACCGTGGCCGCGCGCGCGCCGAAGCGATCGACGAGCTCCGGCAAGGCGAGCGCGAGGTCGCGCCCCATGTGCGGGTAGGCGCCCGCCGCGCCCGTGAAGACGAAGGAGAGCTCGCCCTCTAGCTCGCCTGCGCCGAAGTGAAGGCCGTCTTCGAGCGTGACGGCGAGCGTGCCCGCGCCCGTCGTCGTGCCGGCGCGCAAGAGCGCGAGCGCGCGGTCGACGCGCTGCTCGTATTCGGCGACGGTCTCCGCGACGATGGCGAGGCGGTAGGCGCCGCGCGTCGAGGGGGTGCGCGTCTCGAGCGCGGCGATGAGCCCGAGGAGGTCGTCGGCCGCGAACGTGCCGAGCTGCGGAACCGGGCCGAGGTAGACCGGCGCCGTGGTGGCGCCCGCTGCGGCGGCGACGTGCGTCGTCGTCTCGACGCCGCCGAGCGCGGTGACGTGCACGCTCGCGGCGCGCGCGCCGGCGGTGGGCAGCCACGGCATCGGGCCGACGCGGGAGGGTAGGGCGCGGTGTGCGCAGGCGGTGATCGCGGCGGCGACGTGCAGCAGGCCAGAGGCCGCGTGCGCGTGCCCGAAGCGCGGCGCGAGGCCCGCGTCGGCGGGCGTCAGCGGCAGCGCGAGCCCCGGCGCGACGGCGCCTTCCGCGTCGATCAGCGCGAGGACCTCGTCGCCATCGCGAAGCGCGTCGGCGTGCCGCTTCAG
>CAIUAC010000806.1 GCA_903896985.1 uncultured Sandaracinus sp. | reverse complement strand
CTGCGGCGGCGCGAAGCCCTGCGGCGGCGCGAAGCCCTGCGGCGGCGGCGTGGTGCGCGCCGCGTCGACGCAGGCGCGCGCCATGCGCTGCTCGAAGCCGCCCATCGGCGGGCCGTCTCCCCGCGCGTGGCAGCCCCCGCCGTGCGCGTGCCAGGCGAGCGAGGCGAAGCCGGTACCGAAGCCGAAGAACACACCGAACACGAGCAGAGCGGTCACGAGGCGATGACGAAACATGGGGTTCCTCCGAGGGTCATGAGTGCAGAGCGAGTGGAGAGCGAGGTGAGGCGCGAGCGCGGGCTCAAGCGCGGTACGGGCCAGCGCCGCCCATCGCGCCGCGGCTCCAGCCGAAGCGCTCGAGGAGCGTCGCGACCGTCTTGCGCTGCTGCGCGTCGAGCACCGCGTGCACCTTGGCGAGGGCCTCGCCGAGCACGCGCTGCGTCTCTTGGATCTGCACGTTCTGCCGCGCGAACGCGCTGTCGAGCGTCGCCTGCTCGAACGGCTCCGCGCGCATCGCCGCCGCGACATCGTCGCGCGTCTTGCGCCCCTCCTCGCGCATCCCGTCCATGGCGCGCGTCACCTCCGTGAACGCCTCGCCGATCACCGTCTCTTGGCCCGGCGTCGTCTGCAGGCGCCGGAACAGCCAGCGCTGCGCGCGGCGCGCGAAGTGCCCGCCTCCGTGCCGCTCATCGCCGCCGTCCCCGCCGCCGTGACAGCCGCCGCCGTGACAGCCGTGCCGCTCATCGCCGCCATGCCCGCCGCCGCCGTGGCAGCCACGCCCGCCGCCGCCGTGACAGCCGTGCCCGAAGCGTCGCCGCGCGAACCGCGCCACGAGCGCGACCAAACAGCCGAACCCCAGAATGAATCCGAACATGATGTGTCTCTCCCCGTCGGCGCGCGCGGGCCGCGACCGACACCGTGTTGGTTTGCACGGCCAACATGGGCAGCCTTTGTGAAGGCGCGCCGGGGAGAGCGATGAAGAAGTGTGAAGGCGTCGAGGGCTGACGGCGTCGAGGCGCGCGCTACTGCGCGAGCACGAGCTGCACGTCGTCGAAGTCCTCTTCGGAGATCGCGCCGGCGCGCACGCAGCGCACCTTGCCCGCCGGGTCGATGAAGACGTGCACGGGGATGCTCGCGCCGTTGTCGAGCCCGAGCGACGCGAGGTACGCCTGCACGGCGCCGGGCTCGCTCATCCGCACCGTGCCGGTCACCTCGGGGTGCTGCGCGCGGTACTGCTCGACCTCCGCGTTCGCCGCGTCGACCGAGAGCAGCTGCACGTCGACGGGATGCCCCGCCGCGTTGAGCCGGTCCTTCCACGAGAAGACCATCGGCATCTCGGTCACGCACGGGTGACACCAGGTCGCCCAGAGGTTCACCCAGCGCCAGCGCCCAGGCGTGCTGCGCGGCTCCGCGGCGCCCGGCGCGAGCGCGGGCCACGCGAAGGGCTTGGCGCTCGCGGCGTCGGCGTGCGCGTCGCAGAAGTCGTCCACCGACGGCGGGCGCTCGTGCGCGCGGACGGCGTCGACGCGGCGGGTCGGCGCAGGCGCGGGCTGCGCGTCGTCGTCGCAGCCCGCCGTCGAGAGCTGCGCGCAGAGGAGCGCGCCGAGCATCGGGAGGAGCGCGCGGCTCCGGAAGCCCGCGCTCATAGCCGGCAGTCGATCCACGCGATGAAGGCGCTGCGGTTGAGCGAGCGCGCGTCGCACGCGCTCGCGTCGCCGCTGTGCTGCCAGGAGCAGAACTGCTGATCGAGCTGCGCGAATTCTTCGCCGAGCCAGAGCAAGCCGACCTCCTTGTCGAGGTCCGGGTCGTGGAAGGTCGTGCGCAGGTAGTTCATCACGGCCTCCGCGCGCCCCTTCGAGAGGTCGCGGTTGTGCTCGACGTTCCCCTCCGGCGAGGCGCGCGCGACGACGAAGAAGTAGCTCGCGCCGCGCTGATCCGCGAAGACGCGGTTGATCAGCGCGAGGTCCGCCGGGTCGAGCTCCGCGCGGTCGAAGTCGAACTCCACGATGCCCGCGCGCTGCGAGAGCGGCGTGAAGAGCGCGTTGAAGTCGTCCCCGCTCATCGTCGCGACGCTGCGCGCCTGCACGGGCTGACAGCCGCGCACGCCGCCGCCTTCGCCCGCGAGCCCGCAGCTCGTGAGCACGCGGCGCAGCACGCGCTTGAGGTCGCCGGTGCAGTAGCCGACGTCGGCCGCCGCGGCGACCGCGACCTCACCCTCGCCACCAGCGGCGGCGGCGGCGCTCTGCTCCGTCGCCGCGAGGCGGCGCTTGGCCGAGTGCACCCAGCTCGCGACGAGCACCGTCGGGAGCATCAAGAGGACGAGCCCGAGGACGGCCGCCGTGATCGTGCGTCCCATGATCAGCGCCCTCCCTGAGCGAGCAAGTGCGAGAGCGCGAAGTCCATGCCGAGGTCCGTGTCCTCGTCGCAGAGCTTGCGCCCCTCGACGTAGAGCTGCGGCGTCAGCACCGGCAGCCGATTGCTCACTGCCCAGCGCAGCGAGCGGTTGAGCTTCGCCCGGACGGCCGGCGTCCCGAGGCACGCGCCGACCTGCGGGAAGCGCGCCCACACGAGCCGCGCGGCGGCCGTCGGATCGGCGCGCGTCGCGTCGCGGATGTGCTCCGCCTCCGTGAACGCCCAGGCGATCACCTCGGGCGCCGCGGGGCCCGCGCAGAGCACGGCCTCGCTGACGGTGCACGCGCCCGGGTGCACAGGCTCGTCGACCATCCAGTTGCAGGTGCTGTCGAGCGGGAAGAG
>CAIUAC010000805.1 GCA_903896985.1 uncultured Sandaracinus sp. | reverse complement strand
GGCGCGGCTCGAGCGAGCTCGACGCGCGGCAGCTGCCGCTGATCGACGCCATCGCGGCGACGCTCACGTTCAATCCGCAGATCCTGCGCATCGAGCTGCGCGGGCACTGCTCCGACGACGAGCGCGACGCCTGGGCGCTCTCCGCAGCCCGCGCCGCGGTCCTTCGCGCGGCGCTCGTCGCGCGCGGCGTCGCGCCCGAGCGGCTGGTCATCCGGCCCTTCGGCAGCACGCAGCCGGTCGACGCCGCGCGCACCGCGGCCGCGCGCGAGCGCAACCGACGCGTGGAGCTCGAGATCCTCGAGACGACCTACGACGCCGACCGGGCGCCTGCGGCTCGCCCGCCGGTGCTGGTGGACGCTGCGATCCGCGGAGCGTCGCCGGGCGCGCGCCTCGGCGGCGATGGACCCGTGGCGCGCTGTGCGCTCGCCTCGCCGGTCACGCTCCGCGCCGGCTCCTCCGCGCTGCTGCCCGTGGCGAGCGCGCGCGGTCCCGGGGAGCTCGTCTACCTCTTCCGCCCCGACCCCGCGGTGCCCGGCAGCGACGCGCACCCGTTTCGCGCCGTGCGCTTCGTCAACCGCACCGGGCTCGCGCTCGCGCCCGGTCCCATCTCCATCGTCGCGCACGGCGCGCCGCTCGGGGACGGGCAGCTGCCGGGGCTCGCGCCCGACGAGCTCGCGACGCTCCCGTACGCGCTCGATGCGAGCACGACGATCGCCGTCGACGGCACGCGCGTGACCGAGCCTGCGGGCGTGTCCGCGCTCGCGCACGGCAACGTCACGCTCCAGGACCTCGACGTCGTGCGCACGCGCTACGCGATCGACCCGAGCGTCCGCGCCCCGCAGCGCATCTTCATCCGGCACGCGCGCCTCCTCTCCTACGTGGGGCGCGAGCTGCCGCCGGACACCGAGGAGCGGACCGAGGACTATCTGCTCCCTGTGCCGCTCGATCCCGGGCGCGACTCCGTGTTCGTCGTCGAGGAGACGAGGGCCGCGACGCGCACCGTGGCGCTCGACATCGACCTCAACACGGCCCTCGAGCCCTACCTCGAGGCTACCGCGCTGCCCGTCACGGTCCTCCCGGTGCTCCGTGCCGCGCTCGCGCGACGCGCCGCGCTCGCAGCGCTCGAGCGCGAGATCGAAGCGCTCCGCGCGCGCCTCTCGGACGCCGCCATTCGCAGCGTCGTGCACCCGGAGGACCTGCACGCGCTGTCCGCCGAGCTTGGGCAAAAGACGGCAGCCGCCGCGGCCGTGCGCTCGGAGCTGAGCGCGCTTCTCGCGCCGCTGACGCTCGACCCTCCGGCTCCCTTGCCGCGTTAGCCGTGTGCGCGACGTATCGCTGAGCAGACCGTCGCCGTCCGCCTTCGCGCCCCGTCGGAGGCACGCCCTACGGGAGGATCGAGCGGAGGAAGAACCCGACGCCGATCGACGCGGCGACGAACAGGCCAGTCGAGATCCCGTACGCCATCCAGAAGCTCGACGGATCGCGCTCGCGCAGGATGGCGTCGCTCCCAACACCGCCCGCGCGGATCTTCCCGGTCACGAGCGGATAGCCGATGATCACCGCGGCGAGCGGCAGCCAGACGAGGAACGCGATGAGGCGAGGCATCGTCGAACTCCTTCCGTGTGGTGCGGCTCGCGCCCGCTACTCGCTGAACAGGTCGTCGACGTCCTGCTTGGTGAGGCCCTTGAGCGGCGCGCCCTCGGTCGCGAGCACGTTCTCGACGAGCGCGCGCTTCTTCTCGCTGAGCTTGAGGATCTTCTCCTCGACGGTGCCCCGCGCGATCAAGCGATAGACCGTGACGACCTTGGTCTGACCGATGCGGTGCGCGCGGTCGGTCGCCTGATCCTCGACCGCGGGGTTCCACCACGGGTCGAAGTGAATCACGGTGTCGGCGCCGGTCAGGTTGAGCCCCGTGCCGCCGGCCTTCAGCGAGATCAAGAACGCCTGCACGCTCGGATCGTTGTTGAAGTGATCGACCTTGCCGAGGCGCTCGTCGCCCGGCGTGCTGCCGTCGAGGTACTCGTAGACGACGCCGTCCGAGTCGAGCGCCTCCTTGATCAGCTTCAGCATCTCGACGAACTGCGAGAACACGAGCAGGCGATGCCCGCCCGCGACGGCCTCGCTGACGATCTCGCGGAGCGCGTTGAGCTTGCCGCTCTCCTCGTTGTCGAAGTCGCCCGGGATCTTGAGGAGCCGCGGATCGCACGCGACCTGCCGCAGCCGCGTGAGCGCCGCGAGGATCTGGATCTGCGACTTCGCGATGCCCTTCTCCTCGACGGTCGAGAGCAGCGAGTCGCGGATCTGCTTGGTCATCTGCTTGTAGAGCTTCGACTGCTCCTCGGCGAGCGGGACGATGATCTCCTGCTCGATCTTCGCCGGCAGATCCTTCTCGACCTCGCCCTTGGTGCGGCGCTTGACGAAGGGGCGCACGGTCGCGCCGAGCTTCTGCGCGGACTCGAGGTCGCCGCGCTCGATCGGGCGGCCGTACTGCTCCTCGAAGGTCTTGAGCGAGCCGAGCATGTTCGGCGCGACGAAGTCGAAGATCGACCAGAACTCGCTGAGGCGGTTCTCGATCGGCGTGCCGGTCAGCGCGAGGCGGCGGTCGCTCTTGAGGCGCTTGGCCGCGCGCGCGGTCGCCGAGAGCGGGTTCTTGATGTGCTGCGCCTCGTCGAGGATCGCGTACTTGAGGTCGAGCGTGCCGAGGAATTCCTCGTCGCGGCGGAGCAGCGCGTAGCTCGTGATCAGCAGGTCGGCTTCGCCTGCGCTCGAGGCGAGCGCGTGCCGGTCGGCGCCTTGCCACACCACGACCGTGAGGTGCGGCGCGAACTTCTCGATCTCTCGCTGCCAGTTCTGCACGACCGAGGTCGGCGCGACGACGAGCGAGAGGCCCTTCTTGTCCTTCTGCTTCGTCCAACACAGCAGCGCGATGGTCTGGAGCGTCTTTCCGAGACCCATGTCGTCGGCGAGGATGCCGCCGGTGTTCATGTTGTGCAGGAACACCAGCCAGGAGAAGCCCTCCTTCTGATACTCGCGCAGGCTCGCCTTCAGCTGCCGCGGCTTCGGGATCAGCTCGATGTTGCTGACGTCGCCGAACTTGTCGAAGAGCTCCCGCGTCGGCGTCGCGACGACCGAGTCGCTCATCAGGCGCAGGAGATCCTGCACGCGCCCCGCCTGCGAGAGCGGGACCTTCTTGCGGCTGCCGCTCGAGGCGACGATCTCCGCCATGCGCGCGAGGACCTCGCCGACCTGATCGCGCTGCACGGGCGCGTAGGTGCCGTCCGCGAGCTTGACCAGGCGACGCCCCTTCTCGAGGCACATCCGGAGCTCTTCTTCGTCGACCGCGACGCCCTCGACGTCGAAGCTCATGTCGAGCGAGAGCCAGTCCACACCGCTCGAGACGCGCATCCGCGGCGAGACCGCGCCGCTGCGGATGGTCACGTCGACGAGATCGTTGGGGATGAAACGATCCCACTCCTCCGGCAGAGAGCCGACGCCCTCCGTCCAGAAGGCGATCGCCTTGTCGTGCCGGATGACGAGGTCGCCCGCCTTCGGGTCCACCTCGAAGCCGAGACTCAGCAATTGCTGCACGGCCGCCATCTCACCGCCGACGTCGCGCCGCACGATGCGCGGTCGCGCCGCGCGGGTGTCGAGCACGAGGCCGTTGCGACCCGCGGGAGGGAGGAACGCGAGCGGCGACGGGAAGCCCGAGGCGGGCACGTCGAACTCGTTCTCTTGATAGAGGACCTTGAGGCGCGCGCGCGCCTCGATCAGGTCGCCGTCGGCCTTCAGCTGAAAGTGCGGCGGGGCGTCGACGAGGTCGGCGACCGAGGCGATGTCGGGCAGCTCCGTCGCGAGGGAGTTCGCGACGCGCGGGACGAACTCAGTCAGCAAGCGCGGCAGATCCGCGACCGGATGCACGAGCGCGGGCGAGCGATAGAGGCGCTGCAGCCAAGCGGGCGTGATCGCGTCCACGATCGGCCGAGCGACGCCGTCGGTCGTGTCGATGTGCCAGCTCGGCGTGCCCTCGAACCACGCGCCCGAGGACAGCGGAAACCGCCGCCCGCCCTTGGCGAGCTCGAAGACGACGCGCACGCGCACCGCTGGCCCGCCCTTGCCGTCGTGGCCTGCGCCGCCCGCGAGATCGAGCTCGAGCTTGGGCCGCAAAGGCTCGTCGGCGAAGCGAAGCTCCATGCTCGCGGGCTCGAGCACGACGCGCCGACCGCGCAGCAGCGAGAGCACCTCGGCGGCCTCTTCGCCGCGCAATTCCGCGCTCGCGGGAGCGCCGCGCGTGACGTGCCGCGCGAGGGCGCGCAGCAAATTGCGATCGTGCACGGAGACGGTGTTGAACGCGGCGAGCGCGTCGACGAGCGGGAGCGCCTGGCGCGTGCCGCTGATGACGGGCGTCACCGTGATCGAGGCTGCGCGAACGACGAGGCGGTACTCGAGGTCGAGGGGCCGCGCGTTCGCGTCCTCTGGGGCGAGCCAGGCGTCGAGGCCGCCGCGGTCTTGCGGGGCGTGCGGGAGGCGGAGGAGGCCGACCTCGTGCGTCGCTGGCGCGTGCGCGTGCGGGCGGGCCTCGAAGACGGGCGCGGGTGTCGGCGCTGCGACCTCGCCAGCTGCGCCGCGGCGTCGCCTGCGTGAGCGTCGTCGCTTGCTCCCGGCG